>CAYJDN010000260.1:0-3231 GCA_964368925.1 uncultured Desulfovibrionaceae bacterium
CTGATTCAATAACAATCATTTTCATTGCATGGGTGATAATACCTTTTTTGAAACTCAAAAGCATTTTTACACTATCAATTACTAATAAAGTGCAGCAAGCTACAACGCATAGTATGATAGTTTTCGGGAAAAATACTGGGTTTGCGGTCGCAAAAATAGGTGCTTCTATCAAATTTTCTGTATTTAAGTACATAAAGGCATAAAAGCCCAATAAAAATACACTTACTATAACTTCTAGTATAAGTTTGTGTCTAAGTTCAATATTCATTGCCTCTCCTTATATCAAATAATATCTGTTGTATTTAGAACTTATGGCGAACACTTGATTCAACAAGTCGCATTAAGGAGTTTATATCATACACTGGAACATTACTAAGCTGCTGAATTTGTTTCGCATAAGGAGGTAAATCTGTACATTCCAATAAAAGTGCATCAAGCTTTTGTTCTTCAATAAATTTAAGAGCTGTTGAAATAATTTCATTACCAAGTTTATTTAAATCAAAATCATGGCGTTTACCTTGAAGAATACATTCTTCAAATTCAGGATTGCCTTCCATTCCTTGAATGACAACTTCATTAATACTTGTGCCACAGCCTGTGAAATGCTGTGGTTCAAGGGCTTTTGCACTAGCAGTAAGCACGCCAATTTTTGCCTCTTGCCCATGCATTACACGAATGAGCGGAATTTGTAATAGGCTTGACATGAACACAGGTATGTGCACAGATGCAGCAATTTCTTTTTGAAACATAGCAAGAAATCCACAGCTTCCTGTTATAGCATGTACACCCTCGGCTTCTAATTGCTGAGCGGCTTCAATAAATGGAGCAATCATTTCTTTTGTTGGATTAAACAGAACATCTCTTATGGTTATATTCTTCATAAGACGTGTAACTGTTGGAAAATCGTAAGTTCTAGGATTTCTAAGGTGCCCTTCTAATTTGGGGAAAATTGAATCTAGGCAGAGAATACCAATAGGGATTTGGTAAAATCTCTTACCGCCCTTGGCGATATTTTGTGGGTCTAAGTAATTCATAATTGCTCCAATAATTTTATTGCCTTATTTTCTTAGCAATTTATATTCCACAATAAATTTAAAATTGTAAAATCAAATAGTTAAATGAGTTTTTGTGGAAAGTGCTATAAAATATATTTTCAGAAATGTAAAATTTTGTTACAATTGATTGATAAAATTTATGAAAAATTATAGAATTTCTAAGGAAAATAGTCATTATTTCTTGACTATTCTAATAGTGTAATATATAGTTACAGTGTAACAAAAATTTACAATTTCCGAGAAAAACTATGAAAAGTGATTATTTAAGCATAGAAAACATGCAAAAGAGTATTGAGCTCTCTCATATACGTTCAAGAGAGTATGGGGTAGATGCGTCTATAGACAAATCTCCTGAAAAGTCAAAATTAACACTTAGCGAATTAAAAAAACGAATAAATCAACAAAGTAATTTTTATACAATAGCTAAAGAGCAAATCGACAATCTTTATAGTTTATTACAAGGAAATGGTTTTTGCCTTGCCCTTGCTGATAAAGATGGTTACGTTTTGTATGTTGTTGGCGATGAAGATCTATATAAGCACTTTCATAAGCGAAATTGTATGCCTGGCTATAGATGGAGAGAGCAAGAAATGGGTACGTGTGCTATAGGATTAACTTTAGTTGAGCAAAAACCTATTTTTCTATCAAGCAATAGCATGTATTCTTATTTGGCAAAGATTTACAGTAATGCTGGTGCACCAATTTTTGGCAAGGATAATGAGCTTGTTGGTTCTTTGAGTCTTACAGGTTATACAGATCGTATACACCTTCATACATTAGGCCTTGTGTGTCAAACATCTGAAACTATAAGAGCAAAGCTTATAGAACATTTACACATTCGTGAACTTGCTATTAGCAATCAATATATGCATGCTCTTCTTGAGGCAGGAACAAAAGGAATTATCACGGTAGATAAACTTGGAAATATTGTTCAAACAAATAAAATTGCATGCTCGTTATTTTCACTTCCTTTGAATCATGTTGGTAAACCCTTTGCAACATTAGTTAAAACAAATTTTGATATTCTAAAAGAGTTAGCAAAGAAAAAGAACATCTTGCTTAGAGAGATGGATACAAATAAAGGTTCATACTTCGTTTCTTTAGCGCCAGTTACACTAGATAACAATGAGGTGGTTGGAGCTATATTGAGTATTACCGAAAAAAAAGAGATGCTTGAATTAGCAATTGAAATTGCCGCAGCAGAAGCGAATTTTACTTTCAAATCTATAATGGGTAAAAGTAGTGTGCTTAATTCGGCAATAAATATAGCTAAAATTGCCGCTAAAAATGATGCTCCTGTCCTTATTTTAGGAGAAACAGGAACTGGTAAAGAACTATTTGCACAAGCCATTCACAACGCAAGCAATAGAAAGGATAAACCCTTTTTAGCACTCAACTGCGGTGCTATTCCAAAAGAATTGCTTGAAAGTGAGCTTTTTGGATATGACGAGGGTGCTTTTACTGGGGCACAAAAAGGAGGGCGCGCAGGGAAATTCGAACTTGCTGATACAGGCACACTTTTTCTTGATGAAATAGGCGATATGCCCTTCGATATGCAAGTAAAACTTCTTCGTGTATTGCAAACGGGAGAAATTCAGCGTGTGGGCAGTACAAAAACAACGAAAGTAAATATTCGTGTTGTTTCTGCAACGAATAAAGATTTAAGGCAAGAAGCAAATTTAGGTTCGTTTAGACCCGATTTATTCTATCGTATCTCAACACTTTTCCTTACAGTTCCTCCACTACGTGAAAGAAAAGACGACATTCTTTTGCTTGTAGATTTTTTTATGAAAAGACATGGATATAATAACCTAGATGAACAATTATGTTCTCATGCCAAGGAATTAATTTTAGAATATTCGTGGCCTGGCAATGTGCGTCAACTAGAAAATGCGGTAGAGCGGGCTATCCATTTGGCGGAGGGGAAGCAATTGCGTACCGAGCATTTTGGTATTCTTGATTTAGAGAAAACTCGTCCAATTAGAAATGAATTAAAAGAGATTAGAACTCTTGATGAAGTAGAGGAAAATGCAATTCGTGCCACTATAACGCACTATAACGGAAACCTCAGCCAATGTGCGGCAACACTTGGAATAAGTCGCCCAACACTATATAGAAAAATAGAGAAATTTTCAATAGATATCAGTAATTTTGATGAAAGATGATGTGGGGAACA
>CAYJDN010000261.1:0-3220 GCA_964368925.1 uncultured Desulfovibrionaceae bacterium
TCCCTCCCCCAAAAAATCTCCAATTTATTCCTAATGCTTTTTCTTTTTCCCACCGCCCACGATTTCATCTAATATAGTATAGAGAGCTGGAACGAGCGCAAGGTTGATTACGGTTGCGAATAGCACACCGAAGCCGAGTGAAATTGCAACTGGGATAATCTGTGCTGTTGATGGGGAAGCTACAGTATCTTGGAAAATCATAGGAGCTAGGCCTAAGAAGGTTGTTAGGGTTGTTAGCAAAATTGGTCTAAATCTGCGTATACCTGCGTTGTGCATAGCTGTATAAGCGTCATGTCCGTCATTTACTTGCTCATTATTTGCAAAAGAAACGAGCATGAGCGAATCGTTTACAACAAGTCCGCAAAGGGCAAGAATACCCATAATTGAGATAATGCTCATATCATAACCCATTACGAGGTGGCCGCCGATAGCGCCGATGATACCAAAAGGCATAGCAATCATAATAATGAAGGGTTGTGTATAGGATTTGAAAGGAATGGCGAGCAGTACATAAATGGCGAGTACAACAAGTCCAAGCCCCATGATTAAAGCCGACATACTTTCGTTAATATCTTCTTGCATACCGCCTTGTTGCCATGATAGGCCAGGATAATTCGCCGCAAGTTCAGGCAAGATATTTGCTTCAACACTTTGTAAAATCAAACCTACTTCATTACGTGGATTTGCGTTTGCAGTCACATTTAATGTACGTTGCCCGTCAATTCTACGGATAACAACTGGCGAAGAAGTTTCTGTAATTTCAACAACATCTTTCAATAAGACTTCTTCATTTTGTGAAGTACGCAATACAAATTGTTCAAATTTATCAATTTGTGAGCGTTCGTCTTCTGGTAGACTTAGGTTTACAGTGATTTCTTCATTACCTCTTTGTTGTCTAAGCACGGTGATACCTTGGAAAGCGGCTCTTAATTGCTCACTAATGCTTGAGGAAGTGAAGCCAAGTTTTTCACCATGCGGTGTTAGATTCACACTATATTCAGTTGTATTTCTTGAAGAACCAGTATCAATATCGCTTAATTGCGGGAATTGGCGCAATTCTTCTGCTAAATCTTCTGCTGCTTGTTGTAATATATCATTATCACCATGTGACAAGCGAAGAGCAAAAGCTTTACCAGCACCAGGGCCGCCGCCACTATCAGCTTGGAAAAGTACTGTTTCTACATTTGTAAAAGTACCTGCTTTTTCTTTCCATAGTTCTGTTACTTGTGTGGTTGTGAGTGGGCGCACTTCTGGATCAGTCAAATAAAGTCTTGCTTGAACACGTGAGCCACGTGAATTTATATATACACCTTCAGCAAGCGCATCACCGCCGTTTTCTTCAATAACAGCTTGAGCTGATTCATTAAGTTGATCTGCAATCGCTTGTAATCTTTCTTCGGAAGTGGAAGATGGAACTGTGATTTCTGCAAAAGCATAATCTGCGTCAGCTTGTGGCATAAGTTCCATACCAAGTCTACCAGAAATGATAAAAGCGGTCGAAATAATGAGTAAAGCTAAACAAAGAGCAACTACTGCGTATCTAAAGGTTAATATTTTATGTAATAATGGACCATAGACACGCTCTACCCATTTTGTGAAAGCGAAACTAAACTTTCTTTGGTAGGCATTTAAGCGGAACATTATAGAATTTGGATTTGACTTCTTATCATGCGCTAAGTGGCATGGAAGTACAAAAAGACTTTCTATAAGTGAACATGCAAATACAGCAATAACAACAGGGGTGATTGGAGCAAAGAATAGCCCAAGTACGCCAGGAACCATCATTAATGGCATAAATGCAACCATATTTGTGAGCACACTAAATACAATTGGTACGGCAATTTCTTTTGTACCCAAAACAGCCGCTTCTTCACGTGTATAGCCTCTACGGCGCCAAATATGGACGTTTTCACCAACAACAATGGCATCATCAACAACAATACCCAATGTCAAAATGAAAGCAAAAAGACTCATCATATTTATACTTACGCCATAAGGTTCGATAAATAGGAATGAACCAAAAATCGACATAGGAACGCCAAGACTTACCCAAAATGCAAGCTTAGGCTCTAAAAATAGGGTCAAGCAAACAAGAACAAGAATAATACCAAGCCCAGCATTGCTGACAAGTAAATCTACTTGATCAATGAAAACATCTGCATCATTGTCACGTACGTCAATATATAGGCCAACAGGCATAGTTTCATTAAATCTTTCAACAACTTCTAAAGTATCAAGAGCAACTACTTCTGGAGTTTGATCTCCTACACGGTAAACTTCAAGTAAGATAGCTGGTTGCCCATTATATTCGGAAAGACCTCTACTATCTTCAAAACCTTCTTCTACTGAAGCAATATCACCAAGAAGCACACGTGAACCATCTGCTAAAGAAATAATTGGAATTTGTGCAAATTCTTCTGCATAATCACGTCTATCATTGACCTTAATGCTAATATCGCCGTTTATCGTTTCAATAACACCAGCGCCCTGCTCTATTGAAGCTAAGCGGATTGCATTCGCTACTTGTGTAAGTGTGATGCCATACGCACGTAAAGTATCTTGCTTTATTTCTACTTTAATTTCTTTATCAGAAACTTCATCTAAGGAAACTTGAGAAATATTCGGTTGTAATAAAAGCTCTGCTTCAAGATTATCAGCCCACTCACGCAAGAATAATTCATCGTCAGTACCTGAAATAATAAGTTCTACAACTTCCATTGCTCGTGAAAATGGAGTAATTACAGGCTCGTCGGCATCTTCTGGAAAAGTTGTGATACGCTCAATTTCATTTTCTATGTCTTGAACAAATTTATCAGAATCTATACCCTCAACGGCCTCTACAGTAATAAAAGCAGTACCAGGATAGGCTCTTGATTCAAAAGTCTTAACACCCTCAACCCCATAGAGCTTTTCTTCAATCGCCATCACCATGCCTTCTTCAATTTCTTCGGCTGTTGCGCCTGAATAGGTCATTGTGATGGTAATCATATCAAGTTCAAATGGCGGCATTACTTCTTGTCTGGTGTTTGACATAAACAAGAGGCCACCAAGCAAAAATCCCCACATAAGAAGATTTGCGGCAACATTGTTTTTCACCATCCAAGCAATAGGCCCCGACCAAATGCTTTCTTTTGTTATTTTAGTATTTTCCATAGTGATTCCTAGTATAAAACTTCTTCATTGACGATAACTGGATTTACTCTAATATCTTCAACAGGAT
>CAYJDN010000262.1:0-3215 GCA_964368925.1 uncultured Desulfovibrionaceae bacterium
CCCCTTTTACCATTGGTTTGAACCCCATTACAGGGCTTTCCTTCCTTTTAGGTGTATATAAAGGTGGTGTGTACGGAGGTTCCATTAGTGCTATTCTTATTGCCACACCGGGCACACCGGAGGCGGCGGCCACGCTGCTGGATGGCTACCCTCTGGCAAAAGAGGGTAAAGCGCGCATAGCCCTAGATGCGGCGCTTATAGCCTCGGTGTGTGGTGACCTTATCGGTACCGTGCTCTTGGTACTCTTTACCCCCATGGTGGCCTCTTTAGCCTTGAAAATCGGACCTATAGAAATGGTACCCCTTGTGGTTCTGGCTCTATCGGTAATTGTTTTTTCTCTTGGCAAAAACAAAGTAAAGGGCTTTATTGCTGCCTGTATTGGTGCAGCCTTAACCTATGTGGGCTTAGACCCAGTAGAAGGCACTAACCGTCTTATCTTCGATATTTATGAGCTCAGCGATGGTCTTTCGCTCATTCCGTTCTTGGTAGGTCTTTTTGCCTTACCAGAAATTGTTTTCTCCATGATTCGTAGCCGCGCCGAATATATCAAAAAGCGCCTTGCAGAAAAAAATAAAGAATTAGAAGAGAAAAAAGAAGAATTTGTTCTTAATAATGAAAGCTTAAGCCTTATGCAAGGTTTAAAGCATTGGCGCGTTATTGTGCAATCGGCTGTTATTGGCGGTCTTATCGGCGCCTTGCCAGGCCTTGGTTCCACTGCAGCGGCCTTTACCTGTTATGGTCTTGCCAAGCGTACCTCTAAAAACCCCGAACAATACGGCAAGGGCAGCATTGAAGGCATCATGGCTTGCGAAACCGGTAATAACGGTACTTGCGGCCCAGCTCTTATCCCCATGCTTACCCTTGGTATTCCCGGCAGTTCTACAGCGGCTATTTTGTACGGTACCTTGCTTATGCACGGTATTGTGCCAGGACCTCGTATCTTTATCGAACACGGACCCATAATCTATGCCGTATTTATCGGTTTGATTATTTCTGCTTTTATGCTGTACCCCATTGGTAAGTTCTGTATTAAGCATTTTTCTGCTGCCTTATACAAAATTGATAGCGGCATTTTATTTGGTGCTATCTTCTTCTTGTGCTTTACCGGTACCTACGCCATTCACCATAGTTTCTTTGATATTATGATTATGCTTGGTGCAGGTATACTAGCCTTTATGATGCGCTTATTTGGTTTCCCCGTAAGCCCTGCGCTCATCGCTTTTATCTTGGTACCCATTTTAGAAAAGAACTTCCGTCAAGCTTTGGTGCTGGAAGGTGGCAACATTATGCCCATGTTCACCTCGCCCATTGCTGCTGTGCTTTGGATGTGCTTTGTGGTGCTGTTGCTTTGGACACCTGTTATGCAGATTTTGCGACCCAAAGTGTCTGACATAGAAGAAGCAGAAGTGCTTGTAAAGCAAGTGGAAAATGCTGAGATTTCCTCCACAGAAAAGAATATCTTAACCGAAGAAGAAATGCTGAAAAAAGAGCATATCACCGACGGTATTGTGGATGACCTTATCAAGAAAAAACTTAAATTCTAACATAGTGTTGAAGGAGAAAAACATGTCTTATTTAAACAAATGTAAATCCGCGTTCTCTGTGATGGCTCTTGGCGCCAGTGTACTTTTAGGCGGTGCAAGCCTTGCCATGGCAGAAACAGATTTCCCCACAGGCCCCATCAAATTGATCTATGGTTATAAATCTGGTGGTACTGCCTATATTTCTTCGCAAGCTTTAGCCACTGCAGCAGAAGGCATCTTTAAGCAATCTATTGTGCTTGAAGAGCGCCCAGGCGCCACAGCTACCATTGCTGCCAATATCGTAAGCCGCGCAAAGCCCGATGGTTATACCCTTGGTGTAATTAAATCCACCACCGCCATTAATGCTCCCATGCAATTTAAATTGCCTTACAATACTTTTGAAGATTTAGAATTCATTTTGGCCTTTGGTTCTCCCACCGCCGCTTTGGTTGTGCGCAAAGACCATCCTGCCAACACTTGGCAAGAATTTGTAGAAATGGCTAAGCAAAACCCCGGTAAGCTTAAAATTGCTACTTCCGGTCATATGAGTAACACCACGCTTGTTATGGACTATATTGCCATGAAAGAAGGCCTCAAATGGAACCTTCTTGGTACCTCTGGCGGCGCTGAAGCCATGAAGCTCTTAATTGGTGGCCAAATTGACGCTTATGCCGGTTCCGGTAGCCAAGCTATTCACGTAGACCAAGGCACTTGTAAAGTGCTTCTTGACTACATGAAGACCCCCACCTACGAAGGTATTCCTACTTTAAGCGATATCGGTTACCCCGAACTGCAAATTGGTGAAGCTCCTTACATTGTAGTAGCTCCTAAAGGCATTTCTGCCGAAGTGCGTGAAAAGCTCGTTAAAGTCTTCACCGAAGCTGCCAAGTCTAAGGTTTTCCGCGATGCAGTAGCTAAAATTTACCTCACCGATTACACCAAATCCGGCGAAGAGCTTGTGACTGATTTGAAAAATGAAGACAAAATCTTCCGCAAAATTTTGATGGATCTTGGTCGTATCGACTCTACCGGTAAAGTAGTAAAGCAATAATATTTGACGAGAGCTTGTTAGGGGGAGTTTCTCCCCCTAGAAGCCATTGGGAGTTTATATGGAAACAACAGCTACGGCACAAAGCCCTGCTAAAGATTACGGGTATTTAGAAGTAATGCTAGCGGCCTTTTCTTTAGTGGCCTGTCTGGTAACGCTTTTTTACCTTATCCCCAATTGGATCGACGTGTACTCGTACGGTTGGCCCACGCCCCGTACTTTCCCCTATACCACGTGTACCATTCACACTATTTTGTGTACCATTTGGCTGGTAAATGCCATGTTTGGACGCAATGTTAAGGCACTTTCCGGCGAAGTTATTAAAATGGGTATTACCTTAAATGCCATTATTATGATTTTGTGCGGACTTATTTTTGTAACCGGCTACCTTGTAGGTGGATTTATCTCTGTGGCTATTATTATCACCTTGGTAAAGGGCCCCAGCTATTTCCCCAAATCTCTTATAGCCTCTGCCCTCATTACCGGCGGCTATTATGTGTTTTTCAAATACGGCATGAAGGTAGGTTTACCTAGCGGATTGTTGTTCTCATAAGATATGGGGGGCGTCCCTATGGGGTGCCCCCTTAACAGGCCGTTGAAAAAGTGCAAATTGCGTCGTCAGGCTTGTTTTTTACTCCAGTTAC
>CAYJDN010000263.1:0-3187 GCA_964368925.1 uncultured Desulfovibrionaceae bacterium
CTGACGCAGTGGACTACGGCGCCACAGTGAAAAAGCTTAAGAGAGAAAAAGTAGACGCCGTTATCTTTGGTGGCTACCATCCTACCGCTTCTAAGCTTGTACAACAAATGAAGCGTGACCGCGTTCGCGCTCCTTTCATCGGCCCTGACGGCGTAAAAGATGATACCTTCATTAAGATGGCCGGCAAAGAAGCTGAAGGCGTTTATGCCTCTTCCCCTTCTGACACCAGCTCCCTTGCCATTTACCAAAAGGCTCGTGAGCAACACCTTAAGAAGTACAATGCCGAACCAGGCGCCTTCTTCTACAATGCTTATGCCGCTGCGCAAGCTCTGCTTAACGCCATCGATAAAGCCGACAGCACCGAAACAGACAAAATCATGGCTGTTCTTCGCGCTGAAGCCATCGAAACCCCTGCTGGTACCATTAAGTTCAGCAGCACCGGTGACCCCATTGGTGTAGGTCTTTCCATGTACCAAGTAAAAGATGGTAAATTTGTGGAAACCGACAGCAAAATTCTCATCGACTAAGTTTATATGTTTATCTGCGGAGCCTTTTTTCTAAGGGCTCCGCTTTTTCCACCTATATAACCTGCACCTTGTTTTTCTCTCCTTTCTTTATAAAGGTTGCAGCCCAAAGATTCTCCCTACGGACGGACGGTTATGGACATACAATATTTTATAGAACTCTTCTTTGGCGGGCTTACTCGCGGAAGCATTTATGCTCTTATAGCGTTAGGCTATACGCTGGTATACGGTATTATTGAGCTCATCAACTTTGCTCACGGCGAAGTGTATATGATTGGCGCCTTCACAGCCTTTGTGGTGGCCAGCGCCCTTGGCATTATGGGTTTTCCTGCCCTTGCCATATTACTTATAGCAGCCCTTGTGGCCATTATTTGGTGCGCATCCTATGGCTACACCTTAGAAAAAGTAGCCTATAAGCCCCTGCGCGGCGCCCCAAGGCTTTCGCCCCTTATTTCGGCCATTGGTATGTCCATATTCTTGCAAAACTATGTTATCTTGGCACAAACGTCAGATTTCGTAGCTTTCCCCCGTCTTCTGCCCGAATTAGAATTTCTCTACGCTTGGGACATTATGGGTTCCAGCGATTTTATTATCTTGGTCACCAGCACCATTGCCATGGTAGCCTTAACCCTCTTTATCAATTACACCAAGATGGGCAAGGCCATGCGCGCCACAGCACAAAATCGCAAAATGGCGCTGCTGCTTGGCATTGACGCCGACCGTATCATCTCCCTTACCTTTATCATCGGTTCTTCTCTCGCTGCTGTGGGCGGTGTACTTATTGCCTCGCATATGGGACAAGTAAACTTTGCCATTGGCTTTTTGGCCGGTATTAAAGCCTTTACGGCGGCGGTGCTTGGCGGCATTGGCTCCATTCCCGGCGCCATGCTGGGCGGCATAGTGCTTGGGCTTTGCGAAAGCTTTACCACCGGCTATTTTTCCGGCAACTACGAAGATATGATTGCCTTTGGCATTCTTATTCTTATTCTTATTTTCCGTCCCGACGGCATTCTTGGCAAAGCCAAGGTACAAAAGGTATAGGGGGCCAGTATGAATATTTTCCTAAAAGCCTCCATTGTAGCCGTATGGTTTATGGTGCTCACCTTCCCTCTTATGGGTATGCAAATCAATGCCGTGGAATCCACCATATATTTCCGTTGGGAACGCGTCATTGGCATGGGCATTGCCACCTTTGTACTGGCCATTTTATGGCATATTTGCTTTCAGCGTAAAGCGCAAGGCTTGCCCATTATTCCCTTGCCTAAAGGACTCACTGATGGTTGCTCAAGCGTAGCCCAAAGCCTTTTCTTTAAGCGCGGCTTACCGGCACTTATTTGTGTGGGCATGCTGATTATGCCCCTGCTCAGCTCCATGTATCAAACCAATATTATGATCTCGGCTCTGCTCTATGTTATGTTGGCGCTGGGTTTAAATATTGTGGTGGGCATTGCCGGCCAATTGGTACTGGGCTATGTGGCCTTTTATGCCGTGGGCGCCTATACCTATGCTTTGCTGAATCAATTCCTTGGCATGGGCTTTTGGGTATGCTTACCCCTTGGCGGTTTTGTGGCTGTGCTTTTTGGTCTGGCGCTGGGCTTTCCAGTACTTCGCCTTCGCGGTGACTACTTAGCCATCGTAACCCTTGGTTTTGGCGAAATGGTACGCATTTTCTTACAAAACTGGAGCGACATCACCGGCGGCCCGCGCGGTATTTCCAATATTCCTCCGCCAAGCTTTTTTGGCATGGAAATGGACTTGCCCATGACCACCACCTATATCTACTACCTTGTGCTCATTGCCGTGCTTATCACCATTGTGATTATTTCGCGCATTAAAAACTCGCGCGTGGGCTTGGCTTTGCAAGCATTGCGCGAAGATGAAATTGCCGCGCAAGCCATGGGCATTGATATTACCAAGGTAAAGCTTTCTGCCTTTGCGCTGGGTTCTTGCTGGGCAGGCTTTGCCGGCGTTATTTTTGCCTCTAAAACCTCCTTCATCAACCCTGCTTCCTTTACCTTTATGGAATCGGCCATGATTTTATCCATGGTGGTGCTGGGCGGTATGGGCTCCATTTCCGGCGTTATTATGGCGGCGCTCATTCTTATTCTTGTACCGGAATATTTACGCGCTTTCTCTGAATACCGCTTGCTCATCTTTGGTGCCATCATGGTACTGATGATGATCTTCCGCCCCCAAGGCCTTGTAACCGGTGAGCAACGCCGCTACAAGCTTAGCAAAGTTTCAGGAAATGAGGAGTAATGCCATGAAAACCGTTTTAGAAGTTTCTTCTCTTTCTCGCAACTTTGGCGGCCTACGCGCTGTAAACGATGTGGATTTAGAAATTAAAGAAGGGGAAATTGTGGCCCTTATTGGCCCCAATGGCGCCGGTAAAACCACCTTTTTTAACTGCATTACCGGCATTTATGAACCTTCCGAAGGCGATGTGTATTTACATACCAAGGATGGCAAAAAACATCATTTAAACGGTCGTAAGCCCCATGAAATCACCACCTTGGGCATGGCTCGTACCTTCCAAAATATTCGCCTTTTACCGGATATGACGGTACTAGAAAATGTTATGATTGGCCGCCATTGCCGCACCAAGGCAGGTATTTTGGGCGCCATTTTACGCGATAAGCGCACCAGACAAGAAGAACAAGACG
>CAYJDN010000264.1:0-3185 GCA_964368925.1 uncultured Desulfovibrionaceae bacterium
TTTGCTTTACATCTACAAGAATTGAGGCTACTTTTCTCTATAAACGCATTTTAGAAAGGGATTTTAGACATATACCAGGGTGTGTTTCTAAAAGATTAAAGGATACATAATGAATATTAAAAGATTATTGTCAATTTTATTAGTGGCTTGCTTTTGCATGCTTAACCAACATGCTATTGCTGGTGAATTAAAAAAATTATCTATAGGAACTCTACCAGCCGCTGACTCGCTCTTACTCTATGCCGCTCAAGAGCAAGGTATTTTTGAAAAATATTATCTTGAAGTTGAAATTGTTCCCTTTCAATCAGCATTAGAACTTGGCGCAGCTATGCGAGCCAAATCTTTAGATGGACATTTTGGCGACATCATCAATGTTCTTATGCAAAATGAAACAGGCGCTCCGCAGCAAATTATTGCTACTACTTCTTATGCCCTTGAAAATCAAAGACATTTTGCAATTGTGGCTTCGCCAAAACTTAAAGATATTTCAATAAACAATCTACAAAATAAAAAAGTGGCTATAGGCGGCGATACTATTGTCGATTTTCTACTCACACAAATTTCTTTGGCGAATAATTTAGATAAAAACTATTTTGCAAAAGAAGATATAAGAGCAATTCCAGTGCGTTTACAGTTGCTTATGCTTGGTGAAGTTGATGCCGCTTTACTTCCTGAACCATTGGTGACAACTATGGAAGCGCAGGGCGCAAAAGTTATTTTTGATGATACTTCACTTTCTGAACCATTGGCTGTTATTGCTCTGCGCAATGAAATTGTAAAGAATGAAGATGTGGTCATTCGTTTTAGAAAGGCCTTGACAGAAGCGGCCGCGCATATCAATCAGCAAGAAAATCATGAACTCTATAAAAATATTATGGTAAAGGCTGGACTGCTTTCTGAAAAAGTGAAAAATACATATTCTCTTATTCAATTTGATGCAAATAGGCTTCCCAATTATCTTCCTAGCAAGCAAGAAATTGAAGTCTATATTGACTGGATGATGGAAAAAAATATATTGAAGAAAGAGCCAAAGTATACTGATATTATTTGGCAAGAAAAATAAGATAAAATCTTTTGCAAGCATGAATAATAAGAACATAAAAATAGTGTTAACATATATAAATAATTAGGATATGTTTCTAAATAATATGCTTATTGAGTAAGTTATGGAATCAGCAAATTTACAACAAGCCCCAGCACGTATCCTTGTGCAGTCCCTTCAAAAGTCTTATGATGATTTTTTAGTTATCAATGATCTGACTTTTGACGTTGAGGCTGGTTCAAGTTTGTCAATTATTGGCCCATCGGGCTGTGGGAAAAGTACTTTATTGTATTTGCTTGCTGGGCTTGATAGTGCAAACAAGGGAAAAGTTGTTTTTGCTAATGATAATAACAAGCTAGGCGATATTCCAAACTCAAGTAACACTCTACATTCAAATGGCAATATTCATATTGCTGATAAATCGTTTTTCACTTTACATAGGCGTAATCCAAGAATTTCTTATGTTATGCAAGATTATGGCTTATTTCCTTGGAAAAATGCGGAAGAAAATCTCTCACTCCCTCTTATACTGAATAAAATTTCTAAGAATGAGCAAAAGAAGCGTATTAGTGAAATGCTCGTAGAATTAGGCCTAGAGGGCATAAATAAAAAATACCCAAGCGAGCTTTCAGGTGGACAAAGACAAAGACTTGCCCTAGGCAGAGCTTTAATAAATTCGCCAGAAATACTTTTACTTGATGAACCATTTTCAAGTGTAGATGCCATTACAAGAGAACATTTACAAAAATTAGTCTATCAATTATGGCAAAAGTATCATTTTACTTTTGTACTTGTGACTCATAGCGTGTCAGAAGCTATTTTTCTTGGCCAAGAAGTTATGGTATTAGAAAAAATTTCAAATAATAGGGTAAATAAACCACTTATTTTGAAAAATGATTGTTTTGGCTTAGAAGACACGCATAGCAGTGCGAAATATTTAGATATTTATAAACAATTGCAAAGTGCATTAGCCGAAGTGCATAAATAAAGTAAAGTGATGAAAAAGAAAGAAAAGAAACTATCTCCTGTAATTCAGTATGTTTGGGCAATTTTTGTCCTTCTTGTCTTTTGGTATATTCTTTCTTTGATTTTTGAAGACTATATTATCCCTAATCCTTTTGATGTGCTTGTTTATTTTGGAAAATTAGTACAAACAAAGATGTTTTGGGTGCATGCTTTGGCAAGTTTTTGGCGTGTGAGTGCTGCCTTGGTGCTTGCCTTTATGATTGCCTTTCCTCTTGGTATGTATATGGGATATAAGAAGAAATTCGATGCTTATGTTTCGCCTTTAGTTTTTCTTACTTATCCAATACCAAAAGTTATTTTCCTACCTATTTTTCTTATGCTTTTTGGCCTTGGAGATTTAGCTCGTATATTATTGATTTCTCTAACTATTGGCTATCAAATACTTGTTGTCACACGTTCGGCAATACTAGGGCTTGATCAAAAATATATAGATTCTTTCAAGTCGCTTTTGCCATTACCCTCAACAATGGGCAATAGTTTTGACGATAAAGAGGGCATTTCCTATAGAGAAAAGCATTATAGAACGGAAAAGCTTGTGCATTTGCTCATTCCAGCGGCTTTGCCTGACGCAATAATGTCGTTAAAAGTGGCTTCTGGCACTTCCATAGCTGTTTTATTTATGGTTGAATCTTTTGCAAATAGAAAGGGCTTTGGCTTTTATATTATGGACGCATTCGGGCGAAATGATACATTAATTATGTTTAGTGGCATAATAGCAATGAGCATAATGGGTATTTTGCTTTACGAATTTTGCAATTTTTTAGAACGCAGATTTTGCGGGTGGAAATATAAGAAATAGTATAGAAACTCATTCTTGAGTAATATGCTATAATCAATTTATTTTCTTACAGCTTTCATAAATCCTAGATCATTTGTGCGTATTGTTTCATTAAAGACAATGAAATCATTCTTAATGAGCGTATCAATAAGGAATTGAGGACTTTTGAAATGCCATTCCATTGTGATTGCATCAACCTTAGAAAGCAAACCATGCTTTTCTAAATCTTCAATAATTTCAAATTCACTGCCCTCACAATCTATTTTTAATACTATTGATTGATTATGCTTTTCAAAAAGCGGTGCAAGAATACTAGAAGCTTGTTTTAATTCAATTTTT
>CAYJDN010000265.1:0-3167 GCA_964368925.1 uncultured Desulfovibrionaceae bacterium
TTCATTGACAATTTAAATTTTTTTTATGTACTGGGTGGGGGTCTGGGGGAGGCAAAAAAAGCATCACAACTTCATAAGGAAGCTACAACAAAAGGAAATCATTATGAGAGTAACACACAATCAAATGTATTCGAGCTTCATCGGGCAGATGAATAATACTCTTTCAACATATTTAGACACGCAATACGAGGGTTCAACCATGAAGAAGGTGAATGCGCCTTCTGATGATCCTGCTAGTGCGGCGCATATCTTGAACTACCGTGCAAGTATCTCAGAAACTGAACAATTTTCTGAAAATGTAGATACAGCTCTTGGCTGGCTCAATCTTTCTAGTGGTGTACTTTTAGAAGTAAAGGACGTTATGAACCGTTATGTAGAATTGGCTCAACAAGCTTCTACTGGTACTATGACTGAAGAAAATAGATTGCAAATATCAGAAGAAGCTAATCAGCTTTATGAACTTCTTATAAGCCAAGCGAATAGCGAATTTGACGGACGTTTTATCTATGGCGGACAAAATATAGACGCTCCACCTTATGAATTAGGTATTGGCGCACACTCGGAAGATCCTGAACTTGCAGGAATGCACTTTACTGCTACAGGCGAAATTGAATCATCAATACCAATTCGCTTCACGAGTGCGGGTACTATTCCACCGACTACAGGCGACATTACTTATACATATAGCTTAGATGCTGGTGAAACATGGCTCACAGGCACTGTTCCTAATAACACGAATATTATTAATCTAGGTGGTGCTCAAGTAGAAATTCCAGCAACGGCAACTCCAGCAATTATTAATCCTTATGATCCAACTGTAGCCGCTACAGAAGAAAATGGCACAAGTCTTCTTGTCCGTCCTGCTGCAATATATAAAGGATACGACGAAAGCGTTCCGCCTGATGTTGCGGTATATGGCGATTTAGACCCAACTGTTGAAACTGTACCACAAGGTATATTTACATCTAATGTGCAAGTGCGCATTGATAGTGATGTTGATTTTACAGCGCCACCACCGCAAATGGTGACTTATTCTTATAGCGAAGACAATGGTAATACATGGACAACAAAAGAAATTGCTACTAAAGTTCCTTTGGCTCCATCAACAGCTGACGTGCTCTTGCGCTTGCCAGTTCCTGGCGGTTTCTTCGACTTAGAATCTACCTTTACTCCACCAGCCACAAGTGGTATTGACGCAGGAACTCAATTTGCAATTCAGCCACAAAGAGCAAATCTTGACTATGAAACTTCGTCAGATAGCTATGTTATGGTGAACGATATTGGTAAAAATATCTTTGGTGGTCTTTACACACCACAAGGCACTGATGTAGAAGTTTCTGCCTTTGACGGCGCTGCTGAAAACCTTTTTGAAACATTAGGCAAACTCATTGGCGCATTAGAAATCAATGATCAGCAAGGCTGTGCTCAAGCTTTAGAAGATCTTAAGGCCGCTCAAGAAGTAGTCTTACTCGCCGCCGCTGATGCTGGTGGTAGAGTTAATAGGCTTGAAGCAACAGCAAATACATTATCAATTTCAATACTTGATAAAACTGAAAGGGTGAGCTATCTCGAAGATGTTGACGTAGGACAACTTACTATAGACTTGAGTATGCAAAAAATGGCGTATCAAACAGTCTTGCAATCTTCGTCAATGGTTATGAATCTAAACTTGACACAATTCCTATAGTATAATAGTTTGAAATTGTCCTTTTTATTTCTTACAAATCTTTTTCATTAATAGGTATATATGCTTATTTTAACTAGACGCCCTGGCGAAAGCCTTTATCTCGGTGATGATATACATGTCACGGTACTTAGCGTGCAATCTAAACAAGTGAAGATTGGACTAACCGTACCAGCTGATATGATGGTCTATCGTGAAGAGGTCTATAGACGTGTCATGGAAGAAAATAAAATGAGTATGGAAAACAATAATGATGATTTATTCGCGGTGGCAATGTTATGGCAAGACAAGAACAAATAGTTATACAATCACGCTTCGGTGAACAAATTGTAGAAAAAGATAAAATCATATACTTCCCACGTGGAATTATAGGATTTGAAAATATGCATGAATTTACTCTTTTGAAAATTCATCCTAATACTCCTATGCTCATACTACAAAGCCTAGATGAACCCGCATTAGGGCTCTTTGTCGCCGATATTTATTCCTTTATGTCAAAATATGTACTCAAAATAGGCGATGCAGAACAAAAAATGCTCTGCCTAGATAGCGTACAAGACGCCACAATACTTGTCACTGTTTCAATTCCAACAGGAAAACCACATCAAACAAGCCTAAACCTCACAGGCCCGATAGTCGTAAACGCAAGTAAACGTATTGGTATGCAAGTACCTCAAAGCGACCTAAAGCAAACACACGCACTTGTGTCAGAACTTATGGCTATACAAGAAGCAGAAAGACAAGAAGAATTACTCAAAAGTCAAGAAAATTCAGATAATCAAGAAAATTCAGATAATCAAGAAAATTTAGGCGCTCAAGAAAATTCTGCTAGCCAAGAAAATTTAAATACTCAAGACAATCAAAAATAATAAAGACGCTTCTAGCAATAGCAGTGATAAACAAAATAATAATGAGCAATTCTAAAAAATCCTCAATCATACATAAGATTGACTCATGGCTCTGGCAACATGGATATAGAATGAAAGGCATTCGCATAGCTTTGCGAGTTCTTTTTATAATAAATATCTGTGCCCTCGCTCTTGCAATTCTCACACTCCCCATAAATTCCGTGGCGCTCTCATTCGCACTAGCAAGCCTACTCTCAAGTCTTAGCTTCTTCACTATGGCTAGAAATATTACTAGACACTTCCCTCATGGAGGTGCAAAAAAAATCACTCTGAAAAGTTTAATGCTCTTCTTCCTCAGAATGGCTATAATTATTGCAATTTCACTCTATGCAATAACGTCATTGCAATTACACGCTATAGCATGGCTCGCAGGGCTTGGTGTGCCCATTCTTGTGTCGCCAGTGGGCTTTATTGTGAGGGATTGATTTTAAAAAATCCCTATTTCCCTCTAACTCAATTTTTATATAAAATGCTATAAAAAGAAAAACAGCATATAAGAGGTAAATCCTTTTATATGCTGTTTTTTATTGATTTTCATTACAGCTTTGCTTGTTCGCTAAAGCTTTTGCAAAATG
>CAYJDN010000266.1:0-3109 GCA_964368925.1 uncultured Desulfovibrionaceae bacterium
ATCCACAGTGGCAGTACCAATGACATTATTATGGTCATTATATACAGGATATTCTAAAGGCTCCGGATCAATATTTTCATCAATTACCACAGGTCTTACAAGAGTCACACCAGAGTCTTTCACAAGGTCACTTTCAGTGATGGTTTGCGATTCTGTGTCACTTGTAGCCTCTGTACCTTTAGCAAGACCGGATTCGTCCACAACTATAGAAGCTGTTATAGAAGGAAGAACAGCTTCGGTAATGGCTACATCTACAGTATTTTTAGCAGTATCACCGTCGCCGTCAGTAATCACAAAGGTAATGTTTACATCGGCTTGCGCGCCTACGTTGGCATTCGCTTCAAAGTTATAACTATATGTATTATCTGGATTTTTAACGATCTCTACAGAACCTATCTTACTATCAAGTTCCCAACGACCAGTTGTTTCGTTGTAGGTTGCGTCTTTTACGCTGATGTTACCTTCACCATCTGCGCCAAAGTCAGCACCAAGGTCATGGTTTGTAGTTCTAGCACCTTCTGCAAGGCTTGTTGTCACATCAGTGGGGGTTATGCTTGGCACAGAGTCGCCGATGGTTACTTCAACAGAAACAGAGCCTGTATTACCTTCACCATCTACAACAGGAATGGATTGTGAACCTACAAAGCCTTTGTCACCATCTGTAGTATGATCAAATGCTTTTGTTTGAGTAAACTTGAGCACGCCACCATCGTTGGTAAACTCACCGTACTTCACGCCATCAACAATGTAGTCAATGGTGCCGGTGAAGTTAAGACTTGTTCCTTCAGGCAAGGTGATGGTTACAGCTACGTCTTGAGCCATAGCATCATCGTCAGAAGTTACGCTACCAGTTACGCCTTCACCTGCAGTTACGTCGGTGATGTCAATGGTAAGAGAAGAAGAAGCCTCAGTACCATTTCCGTCTTTTACAGTATAGCCAAATTCTAAGCCGGTAATGTCTTCAGTAGTGCTATTAGGATTAGATACGAACTCATAGTCGCCTTCCTTATTTACATACAAAGTACCAAGGTCGGATTCATAACCAAAGTCGTAACCATTTAAATCGTCACCGGTAAGCGCTGTCCAAGTGTCATCAGGAGCAGTGACACCAACAACAGGTCCATCTGCATGCCAGCCATCGTTGCCAGACGCATCAGGAGTACCTTCAAGAACGCCATCATCTCTACCTTCAATAAGGTGGCCGCCTACAGTTGCACCTTCAGCAACCTCATTATTATCAGCAAAAGCTTCAGGAATGTCGTTGGTATCAATTTCAACTTCAGCAATAGCTTTATCGCCGTCGTTATCAGTAACACCAAAGGTTACATCAATATTTTCGCCCATGGGCTGATGCTGGATAAGCTTCCATTCGCCAGCAGCGTTAAGGGTAAGTGTGAAGTAAAGTGTTCCATCGGCAGCTTTAGCGCTATATTCGTTATTACTGAGGCTAAGTGTAAGCTCAACACCATCAATGGTAACTTTGCTGTCGGCATTTAAATTTGAAACGTCAAAGCCTCCAATGCTTTCAATGGTATAAGATTGTACGCCATCGGCACCTTTTGCGCTGAGGCTACCTTCGGTTTCGTAGGTTGCACCAGAAGGAGGTGTGATGAATTCAATACCGGAAACGGTAAAGTCGCTATTATTACTAGCTTCGCCATTGTCTGCAGCAGAAATAACAATACGGTCAAATGCGCCCACAATTTTGGAAGCATCTACAGTGTACGTACCATCTTCATTCTTAGAGTAGTCAGAAACGCTGTCTACAAGCTTGTAAGAACCATCTTCTTGCAATTTATAGAACTGAATAAGAACTTCTTCGGTAGAAGGGTCTGTAGTAGAATCTTCATGGAAGAACTTTGACAAAGAAATGGTTGCGCCATAGGCAACTTTACCATCAGGTAAGTCAAAGATAAGAGCTTCAGAAACATCTGAGTAAGGATTATAATCTAGCTCTGTACCATTATTACCACCACTTACACCAATACCATTGCCGTATGCAGTTGATGTGGTAAAGTTTGCATTAGTTTGTGCAAGATCTCCATTCTTATCTACATTGATAGTATACTCACCATTAACATCAACTGTACCTGTATACATAGCAAGACCTTTACTTGTATCTGTATTTTTCCAGTTGGTAGAGTCAAATGTGATGTCACCATCGTAATATGTGGTAGAAACATGGCTTTGGCCATTACCTACATAGGTGTTTTCAAGTACGATAACATCGTCCACAATGGTATTAGTAATGGTGCCAGATACGGTGTTGTCATGCTTATCAGTAACGGTGATTTCAAATGAATCTGTATCTACATCATCACCATCTTGTGTACCATTAGCATTGTACTGTTCATCGCCTGTTTTACCAACAACATCGTCCGCTTCGCCTTCTGTGTCTTTATCATGGTCAAGGCTTACTTCCGTTTGGGTATAGGTATAACCTAATTCAAAGCTCGTACCATCTGCAGATGGGGTAAGAATGAAGCCGGATAAGGAACCATGCTCACCGTCGATGGAGCTTGGAGATACGGTATATGTACCAGTGCTTTCATCTTTGGTAAATGTAAGGGTTTCGCCGCCAATGGTTATGGTATGTTCTGCAAGTTCACCTGCACCTAAAGTAAAGGTGAAAGAGCTAGAGTCTTGGTTTGCACCGTCAATGTTGCCATCTGCGTCCGCATCAGTGTAGCTATCAGGAGCATTATCACCATATTCCATGCCGGACCAAGCATTAGTATCTGTGGTAACGCCGGCATCATAGGTCGTAGTTTCAGCACCTGTAGCGTTGATTTCAAGGCTAGAGTTCTCTGGTGTAATAGTTAACGTAGCGGTATCTGTGCTGCCATCGGTATCTGTAATGGTGTAATCAAACACAAAGGGTTTTGTAGTATCAGTCACGGAACCAGCAGGCGATGTAAAGGTGTAGGAACCATCTGCAGCTACTTCTAAAGTGCCAAGGCTTGGGCTTGCGGTAGATGTAAGAGTGAAGCTACCATCGCCATGAGCAGTGGTTGTCCAACCTTCAGCAGTGATATTTGTAATTACTTTTCCGCCTGCATCTGCTTCGTCAGTTGTAGGAGAGTTATCATCTGCGCTGGCAGTATCATTA
>CAYJDN010000267.1:0-3105 GCA_964368925.1 uncultured Desulfovibrionaceae bacterium
CAATACTTTTTGATGATATACTTAAAATGATTTTAGATAATTATTCATTAAAATTAGATTTCAACCAGTACCTACTCATAGGTAGCACTATTCGCTCCTATCTATCTTATTTATATGATAATAATACTTTAGATGTTCAATTTATTGAAAACAAACTCTATTGGAAACAAAAGGATTAATTATGCAATTATTTGAACAATTCAAAGAAAAAGCTTCAAAGGTGAATTGTATTTTTTTTGAATGTAAATCTATAGAAGAAGCTCTGCCCTATCTTGTAAAAATTGCGAAAAGCAAAGCGCCATGCGAAATATTAGATGACACAAATATCGATAAATTTGGCGAACTTAGTACAAATAATGTCCCAACAAGATTAATCCCTCTTATTGCTGCCCCTGATTTGACAGAAGAAGAATTCATTTCTTTGAAAAAAGTGTGTGAAGCAAATAATATTGATTGCATACAAAATCAATTAAGACAACACCTTGCAGGGATAGATATAGGAATAAGCAAGGCAAGATTGGGCGTAGCTGAAACAGGTTCTTGCCTTATTGATACGACAGATGATGATATCCGCCTTGCTACTATGATTAGCGAAATTCATGTAATTATTCTTGAAAAATCAGCTATTAAGCCTAGCCTTATTTCTGTTGCGGAAGATTTGAGAAATATGATGAATGCTCGCAAAACAAGTAATAGTCTTTTTGTGACTGGCCCAAGTCGCACTTCTGATATTGAGCGCATAGCCGCCGTTGGGGTTCATGGCCCTCTTGAAGTTCATATAATCCTTTTAGATTTATAATATTTGATTGATACTTTTTTGATAGATTATTATTTTTTTGGAGTCATACTATGCACAAAGTAGCACAAAACAAGAAAGAGTATAAAGAGCATATAGATCAGGCGCTTAGCGATGATTATATGCACAAAACTTTAGATAAATTCGCCGTTGAATATAAGATCAGTCGTGACACAGCTATTTCAAGTGTATCTTTCAAAGAATGTGTGCAAACTATTGCAAACACTAAAGATTATTGCGCCCAGCATTTAGAAGAATTGTATGAACAATTCAAATTTGAGGCGCAAAAGCGCAATGTTATAGTGCATAGAGCCAATGACGCTTATGAAGCGAATGCTCACATAGCAGAAATTTGTAAAAAGCGTGGTGGAAAGCGCATAATAAAATCTAAATCTATGACGGCAGAAGAAAGTGAATTGAATAAATATCTTTATGAAGAAAGTGGCATAGAAGACATTGAAATCACAGAAACTGATTTAGGTGAATGGATAATTCAATTACGTAATGAGGGGCCCTCTCACATGGTTATGCCAGCTATTCACCTTTCTCGCTATCAAATTGCTGAAGATTTTAGCAATATTACAAAAGAAAATTATGATCCAGAAGATGTTCAAAAGCTCGTGAAAGTGGCTCGTGTACAATTAAGGAAGAAGTTTAACCAAGCTGATATTGGTATAAGTGGTGCAAATTTTTGCATAGCCGAAAATGGAAGTTTTGCTCTTGTCACTAATGAGGGTAATGCAAAGATGGTAGCCACTTTACCACGGACTCACATTGTTTTAGCTGGTTTAGATAAGCTTGTTCCAGATATTGAGGCGGCGTTAACAGCAGCCACTGTATTACCAAGAAATGCCACAGCTCAAAATTTGACAGCAAATCTTACTTTTATCAATGGCTTAACTGATCATAATTTTCTGCAAGATGGCGAACAAGAAAAAGAATTGCATGTCATATTCTTAGATAATGGCAGAACTGAACTTGCGAAAGATCCTTTATTTTCTCAAATTTTCCGCTGTGTGCGTTGTGGAGCTTGCGCCAATGTTTGCCCTGTATATCGCATGGTTGGCGGCCATCGAATGGGCTACATATATATAGGTGCTATCGGCCTCATTCTTACTTATTTTTTCCACAACAAAGAAAAGGCAAATTATCTTTCGCAAAATTGCATAGCTTGTGAAGCCTGTAAAGACATTTGCGCTGGAAACATTGATTTACCTGCACTCATACGAGAAATACGCAATAGATGTCAAGAAGATTTTGGAAGACCTGCCATAGGCATGTTTGCTTCACAATTATTAAAAAATCGAAAAGTTTTCCACAGTTTTTTAAAGGCGGCTCGTTTTTCTCAAAAGCCCCTTGTTGATGAAGAAAGATATTTAAGGCATTTGCCTGATTTCTTGCTTGGAAAGCATCAATTCAAAGCCTTACCTACCCTAGCACCAAAAGCTTTTAGAGAATTATGGAAGGAAAAACTAGCCTACGTACTGCCTAATCCTCATAAACATGTGGCTATTTTTGCAGGCTGTGTACAAGATTTTGTTTATCCACATCATTTAGAAGCTTTAGTGAAAATAATGAAAGCAAAAAATATTCAGCTTCATTTTCCTGAAGAGCAAAATTGTTGCGGTCTTCCCCTACAAATGTTAAGCGAAAAAACAATTGCAAAAGAAATAGCAAAAACAAATCTACGCGCCTTTAGTATGGCCTATTACGACGCTATTGTCACCCTCTGCGCAAGTTGCGCCTCCCATTTAAAGCATGGCTACAGCGAATTAATTGGCGAAAATACATACAATTTTAGTTCAAAGATCTATGATTTTAGTTCATTTATGACTGACTTTATTCAAATAAATAAAGATGATTTCAATAAAAGTAATGAAAAAGTAGCCCTACATCTGCCTTGTCATCAATGCCGAGCCCTAAAAGTGAAGCAACAGCCACGCAATCTCATACATTTTGTCGCCGATTATACACAAAGCAAAGAAGAAGAAGTGTGTTGCGGTTTTGGCGGCACCTACTCCGCAAAATTCCCTGAAATTTCAGCAAAAATTCTTGAAAATAAATTGCAAAGGATAAAAGAATCTGGCGCAACACGGGTAGTTATGGATTGTCCTGGCTGCATTATGCAGATTAACGGCGGCGCCCACAAAGCACAAGAGAAGATCAAAGTGACTCATATTGCTGAATTGCTTGCAGAAAATTTGCAGAAAACTTTTTGATTTTTTGATTAATTTTTTGTTTGACTTGGGGGAGAGAAAACCAAAACTTTTTAGTTTTGTTTGACTTGGGGGAGAGAAAACCAAAACTTT
>CAYJDN010000268.1:0-3103 GCA_964368925.1 uncultured Desulfovibrionaceae bacterium
GATGTTGACTGTTTAGGTTATACTTATAATCTTTCTTCTTATAGTTTCGTGGGAGTGTAAAGTTTTTAAAAGTGTTGAACTCCCACAATATTATAGTAAGAAAGACTATAGGTATACCATTAATAGTCAACATCATTTAATCACCATAAAGCGTGAATTGCGAGCAAAATAGCGTAATTTGATACCCTTAACAAAAATTGGCGATTTATAGAAAAAGCGCTTGCGCATATTTTCTATAAATCGCCAATTTTTCATATGGGTTTCCAAAGGGGCTGCAGCTCCTTTGGCCGTCGGAGACAAAAAAAACTACTAACTTACCTACTAAAGCAAAATTAAAATTCTAAACTCTAAAAGCAAAATTCTAAACTCTAAAAGCAAAATTCTAAACTCTACATTCAAAATCTTAATTCATAAGTAGTAAAGAGCCAATAATCTCCTATTCAATCATTTATTATTAATAATATTTTATACAGCTAATATATTGTAGCCACAATCGACATAAGTAATTTCGCCTGTAACGCCACGAGATAGGTCAGAGGCCAAGAATGCGGCTGTTCCGCCTACGTCTTCGATGGTAACATTTCTGCGTAGTGGGGCATTTTCTTCTATACGATTGAGTATAGTTCTAAAGTCTGAGATACCAGAAGCCGCTAATGTTTTGATTGGGCCAGCAGAAATAGCGTTAACTCTATGTCCTTTTTCGCCCAATTCGTAAGCGAGGTAGCGCACTGAAGCTTCTAAGGCTGCTTTTGCTACGCCCATGACATTATAGTTAGTGATATACTTTTGAGAGCCTAAGTAAGTAAGCGTCATAATTGAAGAATTTGGGTTTAGCATATCTTCAAATGCTTTTGAAAGAGCAACTAATGAGTAAGCTGAGATATCTAAAGCGGTACGGAATCCGTCTCTACTTGTGTCGATATAGCGGTTATGCAGGTCATCTTTATCAGCGAAAGCGACTGCGTGCACGATGATATCGATATTATCCCAATGTTGTTTTACTTCTGCAACGGCGTTTGCGATTTGTTCATCACTTGTTACGTCGCATTGGTAGGTAAATTTAGCATTACATTCTTCAGCGATTGGAAGAACTCTTTTTTTGATTGCGTCGCTTGGATATGACAGAGCGATTTCACAACCTTGAGCTATAAATTCTTTTGCTATGCCATAAGCTATACTTTTTTGGTTTGCTACGCCAAATATTAAGGCTTTTTTTCCTTTTAAAATCATTACAATCCCCTTAGCTTGTTAACTTTAAATAGACTTCACGGTATTTATCAGAAGTAGTTTTTGAAACTTCAGCTGGTAATTTTGGAGCTGGTGGAGTTTTGTCCCAATCTTGAGTTTCTAGCCAGTCACGTAAGAATTGTTTATCGAAACTAGGTTGCCCCTTTCCTACTTCGTATTGATCTTTTGGCCAAAAGCGTGAAGAATCTGGTGTGAGAGCTTCATCAATAAGGATAAGTTCGTCACCTATAAGGCCAAATTCAAATTTAGTATCAGCGATAATGATACCTTTAGTTTCAGCATAATCGCGCCCTGCTTTATACATAGCAAGAGAAATTTCAGCAACTTTAGTTGCTAATTCTTTTCCTAGTAAAGCTTCTGCTTGTTCGACGGTGATATTTTCGTCATGTTCGCCAATTTCAGCCTTTGTTGAAGGAGTGAATAAGGGCATTTCAAGCTTTGCGCTTTCTTGCAAGTTTTCAGGTAGTTTATAGCCACAAACCATACCTGTTTGTTTATAATCTTTCCAGCCTGAGCCAGTGATATAGCCACGAATAATACATTCTACTGGAAGTGGTTTTGCTTTTCTTACCAAGACAGAACGTCCTTCAAGTTGATCTTTATATTGTTGCAGATCAGCTGGAAAAGAAGCAAAATCGGAAGTGATTATATGGTTAGGTACAATATCTTTAAATTTTTCAAACCAAAAAAGAGTAATTTGATTAAGTATTTGCCCCTTACCTTCGATTGGTTCGTCTAAGACAACGTCAAAAGCCGACATTCTATCAGTAGTAACGATGAGCAAGGTTGTAGCATCTATTTCGTATATATCACGAACTTTACCTTTTGAAATAAGTGGATATTCTTTTATATCAGTGCCAATTACTGCCATAGTTAATCCTTTTTCTAAGTAATTTATCAAAGTTCAATAACATTTTTTTTCTATACTCGCAAGCACTATTATCTTGATAAAAAAAGTAAAATTACACTTGTTTATAGTGAATTTTACGAATATAGCTCTAGAATTTAAGTATATTTATAAAAAATATTCTAAAAATAGCTTTTTTATATATTGATTTCAATTAAATCATTCTATTCTCTGTAATGCATTAGCTCTTATAAATTCAAAAATATATCGTTTTATAGATTGAATAGATTCAAAATTTATATATGAAAATATGTCTTAAATAAGCATTTTAAAAAATAGAGATGTATAATGAGCTGATATTATGGAATTAATTATACAAAAAAAAACTTGATAAAAAATCATCTTAAAGGTATTTAACTAAATTGCTAAATAGACAAAAGTAAAAAAGAATCTATTTATTCATTTATTAATGAATACTTGGGCATAAGGAAAGACTATGAGTTCATCTACAAAAGCATTAGTACTTGGCGGAAGCACTGGACTACTTGGTAAAATTCTTGTTGATAGGTTAAATAATTCAAAAGACGATTACTCTATATTCACCCTTGGAAGAAATGATGGTGACATATACAATAAAAAATTTCTTCAAGAAAAAATTGATGAAATTCAACCAGATGTAAT
Source organism: uncultured Desulfovibrionaceae bacterium (assembly GCA_964368925.1). Classification (GTDB taxonomy): domain Bacteria; phylum Desulfobacterota; class Desulfovibrionia; order Desulfovibrionales; family Desulfovibrionaceae; genus CAYJAZ01. The sequence goes on from CAYJDN010000268.1 coordinate 2,777, forward strand.
ATTTAATGCCATTGCCTATACTCAAGTAGATAAGGCTGAAGAAGAAAAAGAATTAGCCTATAAAATAAATAGAGATTTCCCTAAGACTGTGGCTCAAATTATTCAAAATTCCTCTACAAAACTAGTCCATTTCAGTACTGATTTTGTTTTTGATGGCAATTCTGAAATTCCTTATACTGAAGAAGATGAGCCTAATCCTGTTTCTGTATATGGTGCTTCAAAGCTTGCAGGCGAAAATGCAATTAGAGAATTGATTGACTCAAATTCTATAATTATCCGTACTGCTTGGCTTTTTGGCCCTGGTAAAAGAAATTTCATTTCAGCTAT
>CAYJDN010000269.1:0-3102 GCA_964368925.1 uncultured Desulfovibrionaceae bacterium
AGTGCTGTCATATAGGTGTTTTTAAGGTAGCTGTGTATTTGAACTATCATATCAAGGCTAATAAGACATAATTAACATAATAAAACAAATAAAGGCAAGTAATGATGGAGCAATGCTCTTAAATAACATAACGTTTACTATTAAAAACAATGGTATTGTCGGATTAACAGGTGCATCCGGTTCTGGTAAAACCACCCTACTTCGTGGAATTATGGGCAATCTTGCACCTAATCACAAAATTATCAGTGGGAGAATACTTGTTGACGATATCGATATTACCAATATGTCAAGCAAAAATCATAGGAATTTGTGTGGGACAACAATGGGATATATACCACAAAATCCTATGACTGCATTTGATGGCAGAGTGAAAATAGGTAAACAGCTTACAGAAATACTTTGTATAAAAAAGCAAATTACCAAAACACAAGCAATATTGTTAATAACGTCCAAATTAAAGGAACTAAATTTTGATGATACCAGTAGGGTTTTAGAAAGCTATCCAAATAAATTATCCGGTGGTATGTTACAACGAATAACAGTTTGTTTACTTCTGATACTTTCGCCAAATTACATTTTGGCTGATGAACCCACTTCGGCATTGGACGAAAAAAACTCGGAGCTTCTTAATGTTTATCTATAGAAATATAATGTAAATGTCACTGCTTATATTGACAATTTTCACACAATATGATAAAAAGATAACATTGTTAGCTAACTAAGTTATTGCATTGGAGGTTATTGTAATGTCACCGAAAAACTATGATGGCACACATGAGAGAATACTTCTAAGCGCAAGAAAATTCTTCTTAGAATACGGATATGAAAAAGCGAATCTCAGAGAGCTTTGCAAAGATGCCGGAATTACCACAGGTGCATTTTATCGTCATTTCAAAGACAAAGATGACTTGTTTTCTGCTCTCGTAAAACCTGCGCACGATAATTTCCTTAGAGTTAATTCAGACGGAAATAACAGAGGTTTTAGTAGCCTTACTGTCAATGATGCTTACCGAAACAATATTCACAGCATCACAGCTAAATGCTTTTAGAGTTTATATTTTGATAGTTCCGATTTTATCTATTATTTTTATGGCGATGATATTTTTCTCTGCTGTTGACAAAGGCAAACCTGCCGCAATCATCGGTATGGCAAGACAGTTTGTGTTCTATAATTTCTTTAATAATAGGTATTATAGGAAGTATACTATGGCTTATATCCGACTATATGATAGGTTTTTTACCAAGTGGCATTTTAACAGGAACTGCTTTAGGTGATATGAAGATATTATGAACAGCATACAAATGCAAGATTAAGCGTGTTTGAAATTCTACACCAAGGGCGCAGTTTGTCAAAATCATTGTGACAATTAAGCAGAAAATACAGCCATTGCTATTTCGGAAAATTATATTTGAAAATTCACAGAGCATCAAAAAGAATTTATTATACAATATATCAGACTTCCGTCTAAAATATATTATCTCAAAAAATAAACACAGACGAAAATTATTGTATCCGATAATCTATGCTTGTTAGATAAAACAGGCAACATTAGCCTCACACCCATAAGGATATTATCTTAGTTTAAGATTTGCCGTAGGATTATTTAGTCTTTGAGGCTTATAGATATGCTGTGAGGAAGATTAGGAAAGTTCAGAAATTATACAAAAAATAAAATCAAAGGTCGAAAATTTTATTCGACCTTTGATTTTTGTAAGTGTATTGTTAAACTATCTCTCGAAGACGTTCTACAATAGATTTTCTTTGTATCATTTTATACAATATAGTAGGAACACATATACCAATTATTAGAAGTATCGGTGTTACACATATAAGTGGCAAAATTGTAAAATTCGCTTCATAAAACCAAAACATACCAGTTAAAACCTCTGTAAGCATTGGTGTTGTGATGATTGCAAGAACAGAAGAAATAATAATTGTAAGTAAAACATAACTTATGCTTTCAAAAATCAGCATTTGTTTTAATTGCAAACCTGTCATCCCCATACTTTGGAGCACTGCAAATTCTCGCTTTCGTGTATTGATTGATGTTAGAATAACATTGAAAAAATTCAAAATTCCAATAAATCCGACGATAATACCAAGTAGCCCACCAACCATTAAAAACATATTACGAAAACCCTCAAACTGTTCTACAATGCTCGCAGTAGACTCAAATCCTAAGTTTGGGTTTAGCGTGGTTGTGTATTTTTCAAGTGTATTTGTGATAGAGGATACAAATTCTTCATTTATATCTAAAAGTAAATTCATAGGTGCGATATTTTCGGTATTTTGTGTATATAAATCGTATGGAATGATAAATATTTCCTGTCCATAATACGCACGATAACCCATATTATACTTAATTGTGGCAGTACCTGAAACCTCGAAACTCTCGTCGTTATATTCTATCGCATTTAATTTATATGTGTCGCCTGATTCTACATAATTCCACTCAGTGGCAAATCGCAAATCAAGTGTATCGCCGACTTTTTTTGTATTGGATGTCTCTTTGATATTGCCATAATCATCTGTTAAATACACCGCGATAATTCCATCTGTCCTATTTCCGTCGGTTATATTTAGTTTTTCCAGTGCGTAATCGTCCATAACGTAAATTGTAACGTCATTGCCACTTACAATCTCGGCTATTTGCATATTAGTATGCACTTTGCCATATACAATACCACTGTTTTCCACACCTTCAAGCGAGGAAAGCATCGTAATATCTTCATTAGACAGTGCAATATCATTGCCAAATATTTCACCTTGATTTAAATATTTTGTGTGTCCAATTAAAAAGTCAGCAACAGACTGTTTATCCAAATATTTTTCCATACTAAAGCCAGACGTAAACAATATCGTCATATACAAAACCAAAATTGCAAGCGAAAGCGATGTTACAACAACAACAGATTTGCCACGGTTTCTATTCATATTAGCCATTGCCATATTAAGTGGAGTGGCTTTTTTTGTCCTTCTTTTTGCTTTTGTTTTAACAGATACCTCTGTGTAGCGAACAGCCTCGATAGGCGAAACTTTGCCCCCAATTTTGGCTGGTTTTTTACAAGATAAGTATACTGTCACAAACGAAAACACTGCAC
>CAYJDN010000270.1:0-3071 GCA_964368925.1 uncultured Desulfovibrionaceae bacterium
AGCATTTCTAAATAAAGATCAAGACCAATTCGTGTCATATGGCCAGATTGAACCTCACCAAGTATATTACCAGCGCCTCTTAAACGCAAGTCTTCCATAGCAAGTTGAAAACCAGCGCCTAAATAATCCAAATCTAAGATAATACGCATTCTTTCTTTAGCAAGAGGCGAAAGTCTTTGTTTATCTGCGACGACAAAATAGGCATAGGCCTGCCTGTCACTACGCCCCACTCGCCCACGAAGTTGATATAATTGGCCAAGTCCAAACATCTGCGCTTGATCAACAATAAGCGTATTAGCTCTTGGGAAATCAAGGCCAGATTCCACAATAGAAGTACATACTAAGACATCAAGCTCGCCATGCCAAAACTTATTCATCGTTTCTTCAAGCTGTTTTTCAGGCATTTGCCCATGCGCCATACTCACCCTTGCATGAGGAACAAGGTTTTTTACATATTCTATAACTCTTTCAATGCCTTGCACTCTATTATAAATCCAAAAAACTTGACCCTCACGTTCAATTTCACGTTCAAGCACTTGTTTTAATGTATTTTTTTCACGCTCCAATAAAGCTGTGACCACGGGTTTTCTTTGGCTAGGGGCTGTTTCAATAACAGAAAGTTCACGTATACCCGACATAGAAAGCTGTAAAGTACGAGGAATAGGCGTGGCTGTTAGGGTTAAGCTATCCACATTCTTCTTAAATTGTTTGAGTTTTTCTTTATGTCTTACGCCAAATCTTTGTTCTTCATCTAAGATCAATAAACCTAAATTCGGCACTTGCACATCACTTGATAAGAGCCTGTGCGTGCCAATAAGTATGTCTATTTGTCCTTTTGCGGCTTGCTTCAAGGTTTCTGTTTGTTTTGTTTTACTCACAAAACGGCTAAGTAAGCCAATATTTAGCGCAAAGCCAGAAAGCCTTGATCTAAAAGTTTGGTAATGCTGTTCTGCTAAAATTGTAGTCGGACATAGAAAAACGACTTGTCTTCCATCAATAGCGGCTCTAAATGCGGCTCTAAGCGCAACTTCAGTTTTGCCAAAGCCCACATCTCCGCAAATCAACCTGTCCATAGGAGTTGGCTTTTCCATGTCGCTTAAAACATCATGTATCGCTTTTGCTTGATCTGGCGTTTCTTCAAAGCCAAAACCAGCCTCAAACTCTCGATATAATTCGCCTAAAGGAGAATAACTAAAACCTTTAGCAACTTTTCTAAGCGCATACATTTCCACTAAATCAGCCGCAACACTTTCAATAGCTTTTTTAGCTTTTTCCTTAGAACTAGCCCACACTTGAGAGCCAAGCCTGTCAAGCTGTGGCAAACCATCGCCTTTAAATCTTTGTATGAGCGAAAGCCTATCTACTGGCAGATAAAGCTTTGAATCTTCAGCATATTCTAGCAATAGAAAGTCATTTCCAATACCGTTGATTTCAATGTGGAAAAGCCCTTTGAAGCGACCAATTCCATAATCTCTGTGCACAAGAAAATCTTCTGGATTTAAATCATCATACTTATCAAGGCCTTTGAATGCAGAAGTCGCACGAGCATGTGTTTTTTCATTTTTTGGATAAAGCAATTCTTCAGGCAAAACAAGCACATTATCCCAAAAAAGTTCAGCTCCATATTGACAAGCTGACACCAATGCGTACAAGCCTTTGTCCTGCTCATGGTACATAAGTTTAGGAAATACATCATCTTGTTCGGCAAGTTTAATAAATTTATCACGACTACGAGCGTTCTTAAATGCAAGCACAACTTGTCTATATTGCTTTTGCCATTCCTTCAAAGAAGAAATCAATTGTTGCCAAGGTCTATCAGAATTTTGATTATGTGAAAAAACATCAACAAATGAACGCAAAACTCGCTCTGGCAAAGAAATTTCTTCTTGCTCTATGCCTAAAACAATTGTTTGCGCATAAACTACAGCTCTCTTTTTTAAGCTCATTTGCACAGCTTCAATAGGACGAATTGCAAATTCTATATTTTGCAGAAGAGGCTGTGATTCTTCATTATTTTCGCTAAAAGCTGAATGAAAATGACTATAAGAAGAAATAAGACATTCTTCAAAATCTTGCTCATCAGGGCAAATCCAAAGTGTATTCTTCGGTAGCCAATCTTCTAAAACACTCGCATTCTCATAGAGCATGCCGGGCATAAGTTTAAAATCTTGTTTTTCTAATGCCTTATATAAAGAAGTTTGAGCGGCTTCTGTAAGAATACCCTTTTGGAAAAGATTTAATATGCGCTCTTTTATTTTTCTTGTATTATCCTTATCGCTTTGAATAGGATGGACAGCGCAAATTTCAGCTTCGTCTAAAAAATATTCTGATCTTTGTGTTTGAATGTCAAAAAGGCGGATTTCATCAATTGTATCGCCAAAAAATTCAATACGTAGAGCTTTTTCATACAAAGGGCAAAGAATATCAATAATATCACCACGTCTAGCAAGCTCGCCTTTGTTAGCTACCATGCTCACACGTTCATAACCCCAATTTATAAGCTGCTCCACAAGAAGTTCAGGATTTAACTCTTCCCCTTTTTTTAGCAGTATCTGCTGATTTTGAAAGAAATCTAGGGGTGGAAGTGTCGCAAATAAATTGTCAATAGTACAGATGAGTCCTGACGATGCGCCTAAATTATATAAGGTGCCAAGTCTTTCTGCCCACCCTTGTCTATTTAGCGATCTATAATTAAATGTTGGCAGACTAAGCCAAGCCTGCTTTCTCAACTGCGCTTCTTCGTAGAGTTTCGCCTTATCTGATTTATGCACTTCTGACTTAATTTGACTCGACAAAGGACTAAAAAGTTGTGTAAACGACTGAAAAGTATTTAGTTCTTCTCTATCTCTAGCAAGTATAACAACAAAACGCCCTTCCTTACTTGCTTTAATGGCAATTTTTGAAAGGCTAGCATAACTCGCTTTTGAAACTTTTATTATTTCATAAGTTTGCGTAATTTTTTGTATTATTTCTTGAATATTCATAAATTTATCGAATTGTGCAATATTGTGGAAAAACAAATGCAATGTGGATTTATAGCCTTTTAATTACATTCTTTCAATCTTTTTTTG
>CAYJDN010000271.1:0-3067 GCA_964368925.1 uncultured Desulfovibrionaceae bacterium
CTATAAACAAAGTACCTCCACTTTGCCTATTGTAGAAGAATGTATACAAAGGCTTGAAAAAGAAAAGCATATAGATTTAGAATCCTTACTTTCTCATCATTCAATAGCTGAATATTTGAGCCAATACGATAAAGATTTCAATTGGGACTATTCAGATGAATTACAGCAATTAAGCCTTTTATCAAAAGAAGAGCTAGAAAAATTATCTTTATATTTTGGCATTGCATTACACTCAAAAGAAATTGCACATACTATTGAAAAAGATAAACTTCTTGATCTAAAAGCTCAATTATCAGATGAACTTTATCTCTTTGCTATTGAAAGAGGACAATATTTATTCAACAATGTAAACGCTTTATTTTCACAAAGAAATAAACAAGCACCACTTCTTGAAAAAATACACATTCACGGTGAATTAGCTCTATATGCCTTAGCAAAATCATGGCCAGAAAAGCAAAGAAAAAAACTCAACTTTTTTACTACTCAACCAGAAAATACTCCTTTTGAACTCAACGAAAAAGAATTTCAAAGCCTTTATTTTGCTCTAAAAAAGATTTTAACGCTAGAAGTAGGAAGTTTGCTCTATGTTTAGAATAAATACAAATAAAATTACTATTGATCCAAAGAAAAAAATCATCAAAGCAGATGATTATTTATCTTACCTACAAGCAAATGAAATCATTCAAAAAGCCGAAGATAAAGCTAATGAAATTCTTTTAGAAGCACAAAAAATCTATGATGAAAAAAAAGAAGAGGGTTATCAAGACGGTATCTTAGAAGGCAAGATGGAAACAGCTGAAAAAATGCTCGATACTGCTCTTGCAGCCGTAGATTATCTTGAGGGCTTAGAAGAAAATATTGTATCACTAGTCAGCACCGCAGCAAGAAAAGTGATAGGCGAAATTGATGACAAAGAACTTATTGTGCGCATTGTCAAAAACGCATTACTACAAGTGCATTCTCAGCAAAAAGTGCTCATTCGTGTAAGCCCTAAAGATGAAGAACACGTGCGTAACTCACTCGAATTTATGCTAAAAAGTGCACCTGGTAGCTTAAGCTTTATTGATGTCGCCGTTGATCCACGCATGAATAAAGGTGATTGTATCCTAGAAAGCGAATTAGGGATTTTAGACGCCAGTTTAGAAACACAGTTAAAAATCATTGAAAAAACTCTATTAAGTAAAATTAAGGCTTAATTATGGCTGCATTTGAATATATAAACGAGCTTCTTGATGAAACCTTACAGAATATTTCCACAATAGAAGTACGTGGGCGTGTTGAGCAAGTTGTAGGTACTATCATTCGTGCAATCGTACCAGGTGTAAAAGTTGGCGAATTGTGTGTACTAAGAAATCCATTCGACGATTGGACTCTCAATGCCGAAGTAGTTGGATTTATTAAAAATGTTGCCCTACTCACTCCCCTAGGCGATTTACAAGGCATTTCCCCCTCAACTGAAGTTATACCAACAGGCGAAATCCTCTCGATTCCAGTCGGTTCAGAACTATTAGGACGTGTACTCGATGGATTAGGACAACCTATAGACGGTGGAGCGCCCCTAAAAACTCGTCAACGCTACCCCGTTTACGCCGACGCACCAAACCCAATGACACGTAAAATTATTTCTCAGCCCATGAGCCTCGGACTGCGCTCACTAGACGGCATTCTCACCTGCGGCGAAGGTCAAAGAATGGGTATTTTTGCCGCCGCTGGTGGTGGTAAATCCACTCTTTTATCAAGTATAATCAAAGGCTGTGAAGCCGATGTTTGTGTTCTTGCCCTAATTGGTGAACGTGGACGTGAAGTACGTGAATTTATTGAGCATGATCTAGGCCCTGAAGGTAGAAAAAAAGCTGTATTAGTCGTATCAACTTCCGACAGATCTTCTATGGAACGACTAAAAGCCGCCTACACATCAACCGCAATTGCAGAATATTTTAGAGATCAAAATAAAAAAGTTCTATTAATGATGGACAGCGTTACTCGTTTTGGTAGAGCACAACGTGAGATAGGTCTAGCAGCTGGCGAACCACCAACACGTAGAGGTTTTCCTCCCTCAGTTTTTTCACAGCTTCCAAAATTGATGGAAAGAGCAGGTAATAACGATAAAGGATCAATAACTGCGCTCTATACCGTATTAGTTGAGGGCGATGACATGACTGAACCAATCGCCGATGAAACTCGTTCCATTTTAGACGGACACATCATTCTTTCACGTAAACTAGCCGCCGCAAACCACTATCCAGCTATTGATGTTCAAGCAAGCGTCAGTCGTGTTATGAATGCCATTGCAACAAAAGAGCATAAAGCCGCCGCACAAAAATTACGCAAGATTTTAGCTAAATACGCAGAAGTTGAACTCTTAGTTCAAATCGGCGAATACAAAAAAGGTTCCGACACCGAAGCCGACTTTGCACTAGAAAAAGTACAAGCTGTAAACGACTTCCTAAAACAAGGCCTTGAAGAAAAAAGTACCTTCGAAGAAACTCTCGATAGGCTCTTAGCTGTAGTGGAATAAAGATATGCTCTACCCATTGCAGTCTTTACTCAATTTGCGCCTATACCGAGAAGATGCCGCAAAAGCAGAAGTAAAACTTCAAGAAGCAATTCTAAGCGAAGCAAAAAAAGATGTCCTACGCTGCGAAGAAGCTTGCATAGAATACAAAAATAAGATTCCTGAATTGGTCGAAATTGAATACGCAACTATCATCGGCTTTCAATGCACTCTAAAAGATATCGAAAAAGTAAAAGAAAAAGTTGCCATCATTGAGCAAAAACTCGTTCTGCTCGAAGAAAAACTCGCCCTAGCTAAAGAAAAAGTAACTCAATGCGAAGAAAATGTGCAAAAAGCAAGAGAAGCCGTCACCTTCGCAAGAAAAGAAGCCGCTAAAATCGAAAAACATAAAGAAATATGGCTGGAAATTGAAAAAAAAGAAGCCGAAAGACTCGAAGACCTCGAAATGGAAGAATTTTCTGGCCTGCAAGAGCAAGAATAGTTTTTTTGGGGTTTTATATGCGAATGCACCAAAATCTTTACTATTATATCACGTGTGCGTTTAGCACAAAA
>CAYJDN010000272.1:0-3058 GCA_964368925.1 uncultured Desulfovibrionaceae bacterium
AAAATTCAAGATTGGGAATATTTCCTTATTCCAACAGCAGAAGTTCCACTCACAAATATTTATGCAAATGAAGTGATTCCAGAAGAATTATTGCCATTAAAATTTACTGCTGCAACTCCATGTTTTCGTTCAGAAGCAGGCTCTGCGGGCAAAGATACACGTGGTTTGATTCGTCAGCATCAATTTACTAAAGTAGAAATGGTGCATTTTGCTCACCCTGATAAATCTTTTGAACAATTAGAAATTATGCGTGGACATGCACAAAGTCTTTTAGAAAGATTAGAACTACCCTATCGCACCATTACTCTTTGTACTGGCGACATGGGCTTTTCAGCTGCTAAGACTTATGATGTTGAAGTGTGGTTGCCTGGTCAAAATACCTATCGTGAAATATCATCTTGTTCAAATTGCGTAGATTTCCAAGCAAGGCGTGCAAATATCAAATTCAAGCCTAAAGGCGGCGGCAAGGCTGAATTTGTGCATACGCTAAACGGCTCAGGACTACCAACAGGACGTGCTTTAGTGGCAGTTATTGAGAATTATCAAGAAGAAGATTGTATTCGTGTACCAAAGGTTCTACAACCTTATATGAAAACGGATGTCATTAGATAATTTCAATTATAGCTAATTACCTGAAATAAAAAATAAAACAACAAATTATATTATTGAGGCTTTATAAAATTTCAAATTTTATAATCGGCTTCATGTTTTTCTTTGCTATTATGGCTAGCTGTAGTAGTAAAGAATGTGCACGCGAGAAAAAATATGAGAAGAATAAATCAAATAAATAAAACAAAGATGTTTATTTTTGAATCTTTAGTGGAACTTTTGAAAAGCAAGATATTCGAAGACATCACTTTGTCGGAAATAGCTGTTCAAGCTAAAGTTTCACGCATGACAATTCACAGGCATTTCAATGGCAAAGAGGATATTATCAGCTTTGGTCTTGAAGCACAGCTCGATGACATGGTCTATCAATTACGTGCGGTTGAGAATAGAACTATTGAAGATTTACTGCGATTACGCTTTAAAATGTTGCAAGCAAGTACGCATACACTTACTCTTTATAAACATAATAAGTTGAGTAATCTTTCTCGTAATATTGGCGTAAAGCACATGGACGAATTTGCAGTGCTTTTCCCTAGGTTTGAAGATAAATATTTTGTTTCATTCATTATTGGTGGCATTGATTTACTTACAGAACAATGGATTGCTAACGATATGAAAGAAGATTATGAAGAAATTACACAACGTGTGCTTAAAGTTATTAAGGAAATGTGTACTTTAGTATAGCCTAAAATTATGCTAAAAAAAAGCGTGTGGCATAGGGCTACACGCTTTTTTTTGTTTTTTGGCGTTGTATAGTTAAAAAACAAAAGGAATAATTAATAATTACATTTAGATAGTTTCGCTTTTGAGAGCTTTCTTGATTTCCTTAGCAGATTTCAACTGCAATATATAATTATCGTCGTCGCCCTTAGTTTTGCCTAAAGCTTTTCTTAGGGCATTTCTATAAATCTTCATTACCTGTATTCTTGCGAAATATTTTGAATTTCCAGGTATGATATGCCAAGGAGCGTGCGGCATATCCGTGCGCATAAACATTTCGTCAGCCGCTAGTATATATTGTGGAGATTTTTCTCTATTTCTCCAATCGTCATCAGTGATTTTATAATTTTTCCACTCAAGATCTTCACGCTCTTTAAATCGCTTTAATTGCTCTTCTGGTGAAACGTGTAACCAAAATTTCAAGAGAATATTATTGTTTACTACAAGTTGTTCTTCAAAATTGTTTATTTCAGAATAGGCTTTTTTCCATTTTTCAGCTTCTGTATAGCCCTCAACTCTTTCTACTAATACTCTGCCATACCAAGAACGATCGTAAATAGTGACATGACCGCATAAAGGCACATGCTTCCAAAATCTCCAAAGATAATGATGTGCAAGGTCTTCTTCTGTGGGCGAAGATATTGGAATTACTTGAGTTATTCTTGCATCAATGGTTTCAGCCAAGCGGCGAATAGCTCCACCCTTACCTGCTGCGTCCATGCCTTCAAAAACTAAGGTAGAAGAAATGCCTTTCTTATAGGCTTGATAAGTAAGTTTAAAAATTTCTTTTCTTACTTCATTAAATTCGTTTAAATAATCCGCCTTGTCCAAATTCATGTTCATGTCAACACGATCAAGAAGAGGCACATAAGCAGGATTTACTTCTTCTGTAAATTTAATATTTGCTTTCTTTTCTATAAGCTTTTTCTTGATAGCATTTTCAAGCACTTCAATAAGATAGCTCACAACCGTGACATTTTTAAATTCTTTGTCATAAGCATCAACAACATACCAAGGGGAATAATCCTTATCTGTAATTTGTATAGCATTAGAAACAGCGTCAGTGAGTTTGTCGTAATTTTTTTCGCCCTCTTCTTCATAAGGATTGAAGTGTAAAGCGCCTTTTTCTTTTAATCTGTCTTTTCTTCTTTTGGCATGTTCTTTTTTTTCTAAATGTAGCCAAAATTTAACAAGTACATAGCCATCATCTGATAATGCTCTTTCACGCTCAGAATGCCTATCCATGATAGTTGTAAATTCGCTTTTGTTCATGGTTTCCGCAGAATATAAGCGTATTGGATTGCCATACCAGCCCCCATAAAAAAGAGCAAATTCGCCACGTTTAGGCAATCTTGTCCAATATTTCCAAGAATCAGGCCTTTCATTTTCTTCGTCTGTTTGACGCCAAAATGTGTGTATGTGCAGTCTTTTGCTATCGAGCCATTTTGAGAGAAGATTAATTATATCTCCCCTACCAGAACAATCAACACCCCCAACCGTAATCAAGACGGGGATATTATACTTCGCACATTCTTGCTGTAGATTGAATAATTTTATGCGTAAATCGTTTTCTATCTTGCTGTATTCTTTTGCGCTATAGGTCTGCCCTAGTGTTATAGATTGAAACATAGAAGCTCCTCATAATTAAAAGATATAAATAGCTATTTACAATATAGCAAGACATAAGCCAATTTGTCAACGGCAGTATAAAAAGTTCGATTTATTGCCC
>CAYJDN010000273.1:0-3057 GCA_964368925.1 uncultured Desulfovibrionaceae bacterium
CTCATTTATTTGTTAGGTATTAACGTGAATTTTAAATTCATGTTCTCTTGAAGATATAAAAACATATATTAAAAAAATTGTCTAGAGTTTTTTTAAGATTTTTTTATAGTTTTTCAATATTTTGTTTGAATTTTTTCTACAAATACTTTAACAAAGTGCTTAAAAAATTAATAAAATTAAGCTAGTTATTAAAGCTAGATGTTAAGTTTTTTATTTCAAATTTTTTTTCAATTTCTTCAAGTTTAAACTCAAGTTAAGTTCAAGTAGACTTAGAGCTTAACTTCATCTAATGCCTCAAGTTAATCTTCAAGTTTGGCTTTAGCAATTAGATTCAAATAAGCTTTTTTGTTAATTTCTATCACACTTTTGTGAAGAAATTGTACTTGTACTTATGCTTTACATTCTGTGGAATTTTAAACTATCATTATGAAATTCATCATAAACACATTTAAAATTATGCACTATCATCAAAACAACTAAGGCACACTGGAAATATTATAATTACATGAGCATACATCATCATAACATACTGATAATCCTCACTAAATTTTAAAAGATATTCCTTCTTGATTTTTTCTATAAAGGGGGTTATTTTCTTTTAGAAATACGGGAGATTATATGATTCAAAAACCAGAAGACGTTGACAGCATTATTGAAGACCAAGAAATACTTGCGAGTGAAGAATTTAGCCAAATGCCTAGTGAAGAATTGCTAAGTGTTTGGGAACACACGCAAAGCATGGAAATGGATTTGCGCAACCGTTTTGGCAATTATGTAATGGTAGCTCCAAATTATGAGAAAATAATAGTCCATGAGCTTCATAATCGTTTATTGAATAACACATTACAACTCACTCTTCCTAAGATCAAAAAGAAAAAAGCGAAAAGACCACGTTTAAAGCGTATTTCGCCGTCGCCTGTTTTGTCGAGAGGTTAATATGACTAAGCCTGTTGTATCTCAAGATTATTCTTCACATAAGAATACAGTACAACAGATTAAAGCGTCTGCGGGCTCGGGCAAAACACATACAATTATCAATACTTTACTGAATTTATTTTCTCAAGATAGTACTGATTTAAAAAAGATTTTTTCTTCAATACTTGCGATTACCTTTACCAATGCTGCGGCAAGCGACATGAAGAGTAAACTTATTGCAAGCCTTAAAAACATTGCTCTTGAGCTTGAAGAGAAAGATGAAAACTTGAAGCTACAAAAGCAAGAAGCTATTCAATGCATTAATGGCTTTATTGCACACTATTCTACGCTTAATATACGCACAATTGACAGCTTTTTATTCATGCTTTTGAAGCAAAGCACACTCAATTTACATTTACCTCCAAGCGTTGAACCGATGTTTAGCACTGAAGATTTCTTCAATCCACTACTCGACCAACTCGCCCTGCTCTCTTTGCATAAAGAATTAGACTTTAGTGAAGATGATGCTTTTAGCGCAAATAGCGAATTTGCAAAGCTCTTGCGCCCACGCTATGATGAAATGTATAAAGCTTTATTCTATAGCGAACCACAAAAAGGCTTTTTAGGCCTAGGGCGTATTAGAGAAAAAATATTTAGTACAATTAGGGCTTTACAATCAATAACTATAAGTGAAAGAAGCCAGTTGAGCTCACACGAAATTTTGATTAAAAACTACGAAAGTTCATTAAAAACTTTCAAAGAAAATATTTTATCATTACAAACACTTATTGACGATAATTCTATCAGCACCTTTGCGCCATACAGAAATGCTTATAGTCTTTTATTTGACAATAATAAACTTTCAAGCTTCTTTCAAGCAGATAAAGATGAATTGTTTTATACAATTTTTCAGAAAAAAGCTGTGACTTTTTTGCAAGACGAAGCAAATGTAAAATTAGCAAAGAAAATAGATAGTGCATTATATGCAATTACAGAGAGTTACAGATTAGCTTTCTTGCTTTCAACTTCTAAAGGCTTTGCTCCTGTTATTGAATTTTGTAAGCTGATTCTTGAAATTCAGGTGCATGAAGAATTTAGTAAGGGCAAGATATTATCCGAACGTATCCCATTAGTATTGCATGAACTTTTGGAAAGCGACGAAGCACTTCTACCTCTTATTTTGCAACAATTACCTTATGAATTAGAATCAGTTTTAATCGACGAATTCCAAGACACGAGCGATGCACAATGGCAAATAATTCGAGCCTTTAGCGCAGATACCTTATCAAGAGGCGGTAATTTTACTTATGTAGGCGATGTAAAGCAGGCTATTTATTCATGGAGGGGCGGCAATTCTTTTTTATTTGAGGGAATATTGAAAGAATTAAAAGGCGAAATCCAAAAACAAAGTTTAGGAACAAATTGGCGCTCAAGTAAGGAAGTTATTGAATTCAATAATACTGTCTTTTCTCAATTCAAAACTTTAGAATTTTCTAAAGAAATGGAAAGCTTACTTTGTCCACCTGACACGCTTTTTGATAGCCCTTTTGCTCAAGAATTGAGTACGCTTTTTAATGATGTTGCACAGCAAGTTTCAGCAAAGCACGAAAAAAATACTTATGGAAGAGTGGCGCTTTATGACGTCAATGTTGAGCATAGCGGGCGTGGCAAGCCATCGAATGAAGTGGTCTATGCCGCAGTGCAGGAAAAGCTTTTTGCCGCTATAGATGATAGCCACACAAGATATGATTATAAAGATATGGCAATTTTAGTCAGAAAAAATAGCCATTGTGAACTTTGCGCTTCTTGGCTTACTGAACAAAAAATACCAGTAATTACAGAGGGTGCGCTCAATTTAGCAAGCAATGCCCTTGTTATGCAATGTATTTCTATGCTGGAATATCTAAAAGATTCATCAAACGAGCACGCTCTTTGGCATATTTGCGCCTTTGAGGGGCTTTTTGACAGCACAAAACTTATAAACGAAGAACAATTTCTACAAACTAAGGCAAAAACAGATAATACATCGAATCTCGTTCATGCTTGCCTTGAAGAAAACTCTAGTTATCTCTTTGAATTAATTAATAAATATAAAGAAAATTCAGCATTTGCAAATGTCTATGCACTTCTTTGTATGATAGT
>CAYJDN010000274.1:0-3052 GCA_964368925.1 uncultured Desulfovibrionaceae bacterium
GTCAAGCACTTTTTTTATTTTTTTAATTATTTTTTTATTTTCTTTTAACTTATTGATATAACAGTAAATAATTTTAAAATTCTTATTTATTTTCAAGTGAGTTTACATATTCTTTCATTTTCTGAAAGGTTTCATCACTAATAACGTGTTCCACCCTACAAGCATCTTCTTCAGCAACTTCTTCTGATACGCCAAAAGAAAGGAATGCTTTAATTAGAACATTATGTCTTTCTAAAACAGCATTTGCTTGCTTTCTACCAAGGCCTGTTAAAAGAATTTCTCCATTAGAGCCAAACTCTATATACCCAGTATTTTTCAGTTTTTTTAATGCAATGCTAATGCTTGGCTTTGAAAAACCTGTTGCCTTCACTACGTCAATAGAGCGAATTTTATCTAATGTGCCTTCTAAAACTAATATTGTTTCTAAATAATTTTCGGCAGACTCTTTCATCTTCATTCCTTCCAAATTCATAATTCTTGGCCTTTATAGCATATTGCATAATGTTCACATTCTTTTTATGACTATAGCAAAAATTAGAAATTTTGACAAGTTTTATATCTCACACTTTGTATGAATAATTTGATTTTATATTTATCTATTTTTTTCTTGACAAATTCCTTCTTTATCATTATTTACTATTTTAGCAAGTGCTAAAATATAAAATTATTAAAATAAGGAAATGCTGATGACCTATCTTATTAAAGATCACGAACAATGCAAAGATAATGTTTGCGCTCATCTGCATGAAGAGGAATTTGAACGCTTAGCAGAAATATATAAATTATTTGGTAATGTTGCACGTTTAAAAATTTTATCACGTCTTTTTGATGGAGAATGTCAAGCAAGCGAACTTGCAAGCTATGCAAATCTAAGTCCATCTGCAACCAGTCATCAATTAAAAGACATGAAGCATGCACGCATTATAAAATCACGCAAGGAAGGGATTCAAGTGCATTACTGCCTTGATGACGAACATATTTACACCCTATTAAAAGTCGCAGTAGCGCATATTAGAAGTGAACATTGCCATGAGTAAGATTGAACTAAATCCAAAACCGTCCTGAGGCTGTTCTTCAGCTTGTGGATCAAGCATAAATATTGATAAAAAACCAATTAAAAAGAATCAAGAACTACAAGATAATCATAAGCACGACCATAGCCACGATCACGACCATAGCCATGAACATGCAAATCTGAAATTATATCTTTTTAGATTATTGCTTTCTTTTGGCATTTTATTGGCTTTGTCTTTCACCAATTATTTAGATAGTATACGTTTCATAAGCTATCTTTTTGCTTATTTCTTAGCTGGCGCTGAAATTCTTTACACAGCTATAAGAAATATTTTACGTGGTAAAGTGTTCGACGAAAACTTTCTTATGGCTCTTGCTTCTCTAGCCGCTTTCATCGTTGGAGAAGAAACCGAAGCTGTAGCAGTTTTAATATTTTATGGAGTTGGCGAATTATTACAAGGCCTTGCCGTTGCTCGTTCAAGAAGAAACATAGAAGAGCTTATGGATATACGCCCTGATATAGCCCATTTAAAAACTGAAAATGGTATAAAAACACTGTCACCTGAAGAAATCAATATAGCAGATATTCTTATTGTTCGCCCTGGCGAGCGAGTCCCTCTTGATGGTGAAGTTATAGATGGAGAATCTTTCTTAGACTTAAGAGCGCTCACAGGTGAATCTGTACCAGTGCGAGTAGAAAAAGGAAGTAATGCTCTTTCTGGAGCTGTAAATCAAAGTGGTTTGCTAGAAATTCGTGTGACTAAGCAATTTAGCGAGTCTACCGTATCTAAGATTTTAAAACTTGTTCAAGAAGCAAGTAATAAAAAAGCAAAAAGTGAAAAATTTATAACAAAATTCGCACGTTATTATACTCCTATTATCGTTATTGCAGCCATACCAGTCGCATTTGTACCGCCTTTACTTGGTCTAGGCACTTTGAATGAATGGGTCTATCGCTCTTTATCTTTACTCATTATTTCATGTCCTTGTGCGCTCGTACTTTCAATTCCAGTTTCCTTTTTTGGTGGTCTTGGCGGCGCTGCAAGGCATGGCGTACTCATAAAAGGTTCAAATTATCTCGACACACTCAATAGCATTGATACCTTAGTTGTTGATAAAACAGGCACTCTAACAAAAGGCATTTTTAAAGTAAAAGAAGTGAAAGCTATTGATTTAAAAGAAGATGAACTACTCGCCTATGCCGCAAGAGCTGAATTTCATTCTTCGCACCCAATAGCAAAATCTATAATTCAAGCATACAAAGGCGAAATCACAGCTCCCGTAAATGTGACAGAACTTTCAGGGAAAGGCATCATAGCAAAACTCGAAGATTGCACCATTCACATTGGGAATAAGCACTTAATGGAAGAAATTCAAATAAGTCAATTGCCCGATTTCACAGAAACTACTGCCTATATTGCCAAAGATAACAAATATATAGGATACATCATCATTGCTGATGAAATTAAAGAAAATGCACGCAATGCCCTTGATTCTATCAGAGAAGAAGGCGTAAATAAAATCATCATGCTCACAGGAGATAAGCAAGCTATATCAAAAGAAATTGCTTCTAATCTCGGTATAGATGATGTACGTTATGAATTGTTGCCACATGAAAAAGTAGACGAATTCGAGAAAATCATGGCGACAAGCAATTCTAAACTAGCATTCGTAGGCGATGGCATTAATGACGCACCAGTACTAAGTAGAGCAGATATTGGCTTTGCTATGGGTGGAATAGGCTCCGATGCCGCTATAGAAGCTGCCGACATAGTTATTATGAATGATAGTATTGAAAAAATTGCAGTTGCTTTCAAAGTCGCAAAGAAAACAAGACGTATAGCATTTGAAAATATTGTCTTCGCTCTTGGAGTCAAAGCAGTCGTTATGGTGCTCGCCGTACTCGGTATAACAAATATTTGGTTTGCAATTTTTGCCGATGTGGGTGTCGCTCTCATAGCTATTATGAATGCCATGCGTGCTATGTTCATAAAATAGATAGGGCTGTAATTCTTTATTTGTAATAGTGCAGTATATA
>CAYJDN010000275.1:0-3050 GCA_964368925.1 uncultured Desulfovibrionaceae bacterium
GATCAATTTATTATAGAATTTGCCCAAAGCCATGAAAATATGACTGATAGGCTTTTCAAAGAAGCAATTGAGAAACTTACAAATGCAGGATTTTCAATAGCAATTTCTTGCTATGGAAATGCATTATTGAATTTTGGCACTTCTAAATTATCTCACCAAAATGAAATTCGTTTAGAAAGTGATCAATACCATTCTATAATGAATGCGCCAAAATCAAAAGTTTTTATGAAGTTCAATTTTGAACTTGCCTACAATTATGCTGACATGCTTGACCCAGAAGATAATAATGATAATAATGAAATTGTTCTAAGACATAAAAATCAATCATTACAACACGATGGTAACACTTTAGGTGAAGGGTATTATTTAGATTCGCCTATGACTTTGCAAGCATTTGCCGCTAAATATTTAGCTTAGCGCTTTTTATTAAAACCACGAAATTTCGACACTAGCACAAGAAAGAAAAAATGTTAAGAAATACATTCGAATAAGACATGCTCTAGTTTTGATGTATAAGCATGTAACTTTGCACAAGTAAAGTGTCAATAATCAAGTCAAGTTTAGGTGCTATTGAATTTTCAAGTATATCAGTGGATTCCTCAATAAACTGAATACAAGCACTTGTTTTTTCAGCATTAAGCTTATTAGCAAGAAAATCAACAAAAGCATGACTATCTTTTAGATCTTCTTTAGAATAGGCAAGAGCAATTGAAGACATCAATAAATGAATGATAAGCCTTGCTTGATGCATGGAGAAGGTCTTTTTTGAAGTAAATTGTTCAAAAAAACCAGTACCATATCTAAAGAAAGTATTTAAAACTTGTAATATTTCAAGCTCTTCTTCTGTATATGCTCTATGTAATTTAGTCGGCAAGCTAAGAATTATGGAGCGTGAAACCAAGGTAGGATAAAGACGCTCTCTAGTTGCGACTGTCATAACAAAATTACTTGTTTTATTAGGCTCTTCTAAGGTTTTTAATAAAGCATTTGCCGACTCTTTTGTAAAGGCAAGCGCTTCATAAAATATAATCATACGTGAAATTAATTGCGTAGGTGCATTTGCAACTAGCGGAATTAATTCACGTATTGTATCAATTTTAATAGATTCAACTAAGCCATTTAACACTATTATGTCAGGATTAAATCCATTCACAATAGAAAGACATTCAGCACACGCTCTACAAGGGCCATTATGATTGTCTTTTTCCTTACAATTAACTAAGCAAGCGTAATATAAAGAAAGAGCAAAGCGCAATTCTTCATCTGCGCCCTCAATCAACACTACTTGCGGCGGCTTTTTTGAAAGTGCATAAATGCGCTGTAAAAAAGTTTGCAAGTGAGGAGCGTCTAAAACTTGAAAAAGCTGATCTAAATAGGCCTTGGCTTCTTCAGCTGTAGGCATTTTAAATTCTTCTTCTTCTTTCAAAGCCTTAGCGCTTAATTTCTTTATTTTAGCTTGTGACATGCTATCTCTTATAAGGAAAGAAGATTACCATAGGCAAGCAAATTGTCCTCATCAAAGGATCGACCAAGTAATTGTACGCCAAGAGGTAAATTATTTGCTGTTTTACCAGTTGGAATAGCTAAGCCTGGCAAGCCTGCTAAATTCAAAGATAAAGTAAATATATCCATAAGATACATACTAATAGGATCATGCACGCTATTTCTGTCCCAAGCGGGTTTAGGTGAAACTGGTGCTAGTATGCTATGGCAATTTGTTAACGCTTTATTATAATCTTCTCTAATAAGTGCACGAACTTGCGCTGCTTTCTTGTAATACGCATCATAATAACCTGAAGAAAGAACAAATGCACCTAGTAAGATACGTCTTTGTACTTCATCGCCAAAACCCTCTGTGCGTGATTTTACATACAAGTCTTCTAAATTCTTAATGTCTTCCGCTCTTTTTCCATAGCGAATTCCATCGTATCTGGCTAAGTTTGAGCCAGCTTCTGCCATAGCAATAATATAATAGGTTGATAATGAATATTTAGTATGCGGCAAAGAAACATCAATACACTCAGCACCTAGGCTCTTCGCTTTTTCTATCGTTCCATTGTAAGAAGCAAGAACTTCTGCATCAATATCATTTTCTAAAAATTCTTTAGGAATACCAATTTTTACACCCTTGAGCGAATCTCTATCGTTTATGGCCTGCATATATGATGGAACAGCCAGAGGTGAGGAAGTTGAATCTTTAGCATCATGCCCAGCAACAACTTGAAGAATTTCAGCTACATCATGTACAGATCTTGCCATAGGCCCAACTTGATCAAGTGAAGAAGCGTAAGCAATAACACCGTAACGTGAAATTCTACCATAACTTGGTTTTAGGCCAACACAACCACATAAATTTGCTGGCTGACGCACAGAACCGCCAGTGTCAGTGCCAAGTGAAGCAAAACATTGCTTACTAACTACAGAAACAGCAGATCCGCCGCTAGAACCACCAGCAACCTTGCTTGTATCATGCGGATTTTTACTCACTTGATATGCAGAATTTTCGCAAGTAGAACCCATTGCAAACTCATCTAAATTGTTCTTACCAAGAATTATAGCGCCAGCGGCTTCTAATTTTTCAACAGCAGTAGCTGAATAAGGAGGTATGAAGCCCTCTAAAATTTTAGACGCTGCTGTGGTGGGCATGCCTTTAGTGCAAAGCACGTCTTTAATTGTAACAGGTACACCAAATAATGGCTTAGAACTATCGTATCCAGATTTATCAAAATTTCTTGCTTTTTCAAGTGCATAGTCTTTTGATATATGAAGAAGAGCCTGAACTTCAGATTCGCTTGCTTCAATTTGTGCAAGGCATTGATTGACAGCATCTTCAACTTTCAAGCCGTTTTGATAAGCATTACGCAATTCGCTAATAGATAAATTTAAAATATCAGCCATTATTTTTCCTCCACAATCTTTGGTACAATAAAATATTGCCCATCTGTAAGAGGAGCATTTTTCAAAACATCTTCTCTTGTAAGTCTTTCATTTGATACATCTTCTCTATAAGAAACTTCATGTTCTACTGGAGAGTATAGAGGAAGTATATC
>CAYJDN010000276.1:0-3039 GCA_964368925.1 uncultured Desulfovibrionaceae bacterium
CTTACCTTTTCAAAGGTATGGTTTTCCCCCTCTCTCGAATAAAAAAAATTATATACTTTCAATATAGCCTAAAACTTGCATATAGGCATGCTTTGAATAGGAACAATTCTCCAAATAAACTTGTATGAAACTTGCTAAAATCCTGATGATTGGTGGAAAAGAGAGCCAAAAATTTTCTTCTAGTCTAGTATTTGACTTTAGTGAATTGAATATAGATGTGAGTAATCTAGCTTTTTGCTTGAGTAAGTTTTGAGAAAGCTGTGGAGATAGTTGGGATAGCGGGAATGTTGATTGTGAATTTGTGGCAATTGCAAGGAAGTAGGCTTGCCAAAAGATGTCTAATTGATGACGAATTGAGTTCGCATGCGTATTGATTGGCGTGAGATGGGCTAAACCATTTTTTCTTGAAGTTTTATAGATTGATAGTCCTTTTTGAATTGAAATGTCATTATTTTCTAAAATGGAATGAGCTATAGCAGAAATTTTTTGAGGCGTGAAGTGATTTTTACATTCATAATTTCTGTAACAATCCCAACAAGATGAACAAGAAATATTTGCTTGTACTGTGTAATGGTTAGGTTGAACAACAGAAGTTTCATAGGGGTTCACATTGCCAAGAGAGAGGCAAAGAGTTTGAGTGCCTATAGAAGCGGCTAAGTGCATGGGGCCAGTATCAGGAGTGATAAATAAATCAAGGCCTTTAATAAAATCTGTAAGCTCACGCAGATTGAATTTATTCGTGCAATCTATGTTGCTAGAACCATAATGCTTTGAAGCTATAGCACCAAGTTCAATTTCTGACTCACCGCCTAAAAAATAGGGAGAATGACCAAGTGAAGTGAGTTCTTGCGCAAGATTGGCAAAAAATTGTGGTTCAGGGCGTTTTAAAGGTGATGAAGCACCAAGAAAGAGTCCTATTTTCTTACTTTTATTTGAATTGTAATTATTTATAGGCCTATATTCTATCTTTTCTAATTCAGATTGATTGAGAATATCAAGTGCGTGTAAATCTGCCCAATGAAAGAGATTATGCCTTGAATTTTGAGTTAAGGAAGTTCGGTAAATCTGCCAAAAACCCTCAACTGTAAGATGAGTTTTACTTTGAATTTGTCCAATAAATGTAGTAGCTTTTAAAGTCGAAGAAAGAAGAGCGGCCTCCTTTCTTTGACTTATATTTAATACTTTATTATAGGAAAATTTTTGCAATAATTTCGCATCAGGTGGAATAAAATCTATTTGTGGAACGATATCTTGTAATGCAGAATAAAAAACTGGCTCAGCAACAACTAAAAGCGGGCGGTTTGGCTCTAATTTTTGTAAATGCATAACCAAGGGGAGTGTCATTATTAAATCACCAAGACGGTGCAACATAATCACAAGGTTTGGATTCTGCATTGTCATGCTCTACTCTAAAATTAATTTAGCAATATCAGCTAATTTTGTATATTTAGAATTGTCTAATTTTTTTGGCTCGCCACATTCAAGCAATAAAAGAGGAACTTGATTCAATGTGTGCGCAGTGTGAGCAGTACCATTTTCATCAATCATTTCTTCTACATTACCATGATCAGCGGTAAAAACGACACGCCAGCCATATTCTTTCGCCTTAGATAAAATCTGCTCCACACAAGTGTCAACATATTCCAAAGCCTCAATAGCAGCTTTCATCACACCAGTATGCCCCAGCATATCAGGATTCGCTAAATTACAGACTATAAATCCATAATAATCACTTGCAAGCGATTCCAACAGCTTTTCTGTCACAGGTAGAATAGACATTTGTGGCTTTTCATCATAGGTTGCAACTTCTTTAGGTGATGGAATTAATACGCGCTCTTCATTAGGAAATGGCTCTTCTTTACCACCATTGAAAAAGTATGTCACATGGGCGTATTTTTCTGTTTCGGCTATCCTCAATTGACGTATGCCCATATTAGATATTTTTTCGCCTAATGTATCTTGTAAATTCTCCTTAGGATAGGCAACTGGAAATGACAAACTAGAATCATAAGCTGTCATACTTGCTATAGCAGATAAAATAGGCAATTTCTTACGCTCAAAACCATTAAAAGTAGCATCAGTGAACGCCATTGCAAGCTCTTTGCCCCTGTCAGCTCTAAAATTGAAAAAGAAAATTGCATCATTATCTTTAATAATACCATTTTTATCTAAAATACGTGGCTTTATAAATTCATCAAATTCTTCATTCGAATAGGCTTCTTTAATAGCAGAAATAGGATCTGAAATTTGCTGACCATCACCACAAACAAGTAAATTATACGCTTCTTCAATGCGCTCCCATCGCTTATCTCTATCCATAGCATAAAATCTGCCACAAATCGTCGCTAATTTCGCCTTGCTATTCATAAGCATAGTATTCAACATCTCAATATAATTAACACCAGAATTCGGCGCTGTGTCCCTACCGTCCATAAAAGCATGTACATAAGCAGGAACAGATTCATCATAAGCTTTCTTCAACAGAGCCTCTAAATGTGCTATATGACTATGAACGCCAGCATCAGATAAAAGTCCCATAAAATGAACCCTACCCTTTTTTTGCTTCACAGTCGTCAATAATTGCTCAATAACAGGATTGTCAAAAAAAGTGCCGTCTTCAATCGCTACATCAATCTTCGTCATGTCTTGATAAACTACAACACCAGCGCCAATATTCAAATGGCCTACTTCTGAATTCCCCATATAACCAGATGGCAAACCTACTGCACGGCCAGCAGCGTCAATCTTCATAGTTTCAGGAAATGAAAGTAAAGAATGCAAAGTCGGCGCATTTGCTGAATATATCGCATTTCTGTTGTCCTTAGGTGCAATACCAAAACCGTCTAAAATAAGTAGTAATGTCTTTTCCATAGTTCACCAAGTGTATTAATTTTATAAGAAAGAAATTTTAATGGAATTTATCCCATTTGTAAATAAAAAAAATCGGAACACAAAGCTCCGATTTTTAGTTTATATATTATCAAAAAAGAAAATTTACTAGGTTGTATTTCTAAATAGTTGTGTTTCTAAATTAAGAGC
>CAYJDN010000277.1:0-3038 GCA_964368925.1 uncultured Desulfovibrionaceae bacterium
TTGTGTTGCATCAGTACTATTTGTAATTTTTATCACCGTATCAGCATCACTTGCGCTTATTGCAAAAGTGTAATCACTATCTTTGTAAGCAGATAAGTCAAGTATATCATTAACATCTGAATTGTTAAAATCTGTTATAGTATCATCAGCGCCAGCTGTAAAATCATCTGGAGTAAATTTGAAAGTATCTTCACCCAAACCACCTGTAAAGCTTTGTGATCCTTCCTCATTCTCAAAACTATCATCACCATCAAGTAAGTCTTCAATATCAGGAGTTGTTTCAGGCGTTGTTGTTGACGTTCTAGTTTCCAAAATCTCAGAAACTTCTGTCAGACTTACAACTCTACCATCACTCAATCTTAATAATTGCGTACCATCATAGCTACTTACGGCATCAACTCTACCCGAAATTTGCGCATCTGTAAGCACAGGTTCACCATTTGCATCTTCAGCAGCAATAGCAAGAGTATAAACACCATTTGCAACGGTAACACCTTCAGTATTCTTACCGTCCCACTCAAATTCATGCACACCAGCAGAAGTTTGATACATAGGAATACTTGCAACCAATTGCCCGTCCGAACTAAAGATATTACCAACGCCAGAAGCTATATCGACATCATGCGCGTATAAAATTTGTGAAGTGACGCCATTTTCAACTGAAATGTTCCAGCCACGAGCAGAAACATCACGTCCAATCAAGCTTGCAGCCGAAAGTGTCATTTGTTTTTGTTGCTCTACAACAAGGCCTTCCATACTTTCATTCAAGTTCATCATTTGCTCAAGTGAAGTAAATTGTGCTAATTGCGCAACAAATTCAGTATCTTCTGACGGACTCAAAGGATCTTGATATTGAAATTGAGTTACAAGAAGTAATAAAAACGCTTCTTTATCTAATTCTTCACCCTTGCCAACAAGTGCATTGTTCGCATTAAAGTTTGGAATATCATTTACAGAATTTATAGCTGACATAGCATGCCCCTTTTGTTATAAATAGGCGCTCTATTGGCTCATTATGCCACAAGATTTATAGCAGAACTATTGTCAAAATACTCCGCTTCTTCGCCTACTGGTATACTATCAAGCAAGTTTTGTGCCAATTCATAATCTTCTTGGCTCACACTTTCCATATCCACTGTACCAGCCAATATATCACGTCCAAGCACTCTTAATCTTTGAAGGTCATTTAATTGACTATCTAATTCTTCATACGCTTGCTGACTGCCACTTTCTTCGCCATTACTATGCATATCATCAGCTTGGGCAAACATTGAACTCTCTTCGCCAGAAGATTTTAATTCTACTTCAATGTTGTCAAGCTTCACACCCTGATTTTCTAATTCTGCCTTAAGAGCATCAAGTTGCTTATTAATCATCTGCATAGTTTCAAGCTTTTCAGGTTGAATCAAAGCCGACATTTGACCATTTTTCATCGTAAGTACGATATTTAAAGTGCCCAAATCAAGAGGATTCAATTGCACTTCTAAAGTATTAATATTTTTGTTTGTCGCAGTTAAAATTGAATTTTCAAGCTGACTAAATACACTTTGTGCATTTGCGTCTATCTTTGTTTGCGACACATTACCAGCTTTATCTTGTTGAATATTTCCAAGAAATGAAGTGAAACTTGCAATAGTATCCTTTTTTGAATTTCTATCGTCCTTAGAATCCCTAAAACTATCACTGTTTCTACTCAAATCCATAGCGCCTCTTAAAGAATCAGCCATTGTTTGAGGCCCTAATTTACTTGTAGTATCTTTTATATTCGTTTCATTCAACGATCTTTGAATAGAAAGTTCAGCCAATACGCCCTCAACAGAAGTCGCACTGCCCAATGTGCCCTGTCTTAAATTCGTCACAACATTTTCAATAAGATCATGTTCCATGAGCTTACGTGTGATTTCACTCTGCTTATCGCCTGCATTCTTTGCCGATAATTCAGCACTCAAACGCTCTTTTAACATAGCTTCAACACTAGCACTTTCTTTAGCAAAAGCATTTGCAAAATCACTCATACTCTGCTGCTTATCAGCCAGCTCTTGCCTAATCGAAGCAAATAAAGTATTAAATGCCGATTTGTCTAATTTTACATTTTCAGCATCTTTAAAAAGTTGCAATACCTGCGCTTTCTTTTCATCAGATACCTTCAAACTCTGCATAAGCGCCGCTATCTCATTCTTAGAAAAAGTCATTTCACTATTTCTTTCAATAGCATTTGCAATACTATCCAATGCAGAACTCGCATTAGCTGTCATAATCTGCCTAGAAAGCTCAAGCGCCTCCTCATTGTCACTCACAAATTTGCGTGAAAATGAAAGCAAATCTTCCTGCTCACGTAAAGACATGTTTCTCTCATTAGCAAAAATAGTTTGAGCCGCTATAGCTTGCAATTCCTCAGCACTAACGCCATTAACATTCTTGCCAGCCTCACGCATAGCACCCAAGACTGCCGCATCATTAAAACCAGACTTCTTCATCTTCTCAATAAGCGCATTCACTTCATCTAAATTAAATCGCATCTCAGCCTCGGCAAATTTTGCCTGCTCAGAAAGCGTATAAGGAGAAAGCAAATTCATGCCATCAGTACCTTCCCTAAGACCATACGCATACTTCGAAAACTCCTCTAGCAATTCTTCACCAGTCAAGCCGTTTATAGAAGATTCTTCAAATTCAGACATGAACTCCTTCGACCCATTCACGCCCTGAGAAAATAAGTCCTTAGCTGCATTCTCAGCCATTAGATTAGCCTTGTTTTGCTCATAGATATCACTAAAAGACTTTCCATTCTGCAAATCTAACGCACTCATATAGCTCTGCGTGGCCGAAACCGCAGACTGTACGCCACTATTCGCACTATTTACTATATCCATTGCATAATCTGTATAACTCATAATTTTTTCCTCTTGGTATAAACTAAGCAAGATTTGTGCCATAGCCAATTTGGGAATTTTTTGCACCTTGAGTACAATTTTTTGTTTGGTAATTGGGGGAAAGGAAAACCAAAACTTTTGAAAAAGTTTAGGTCTTCCTCTCCCCCA
>CAYJDN010000278.1:0-3004 GCA_964368925.1 uncultured Desulfovibrionaceae bacterium
ACAAGCTAAACTTTTTCAAAAGTTTGGTTTTCCCTCCCCCAAAATCACAAACAAAGCTAACTTATCCTCTACCTTGAAAACCTTTGAATAATGTTATCGACACTTTGCCTTTCTAGGAAGAAAATACGCCCCATGAGTAAAATAGCGGCAAAGGACAATCCAAAGCTAATCCCTATCCAAAAGCCGTATGGGCCAACGGCTGGAATGAATGGAAAACCGTAGAAAGAGAGTGTGTAGCCAATAGGGAGGGCAACAAACCAATAGGAGATAAGGCAACAAACGAAGAGTGCTTTTGTGTCATTATAGCCACGTATAATGGCAATAGATACGACTTGAATTGCGTCTACAATTTGGTAAATTGCGCAATAGAATAAAAATGATACAGCAATAGTGCTTACAATTGGGTCATTCGTATAAAGGCTTGCAATAAAATCTCTAAAGAAGACTAGAACACTTGCATTAAAAAGCCCTATGACTAATGATAGCATAAAGGCAACTTTACGCACACGTTTTACGCCCTCTATATCTGTTGCGCCTAACATATTACCAGTACGCACAGAAACAGCTATAGAAAAGCCGAGTGGAATCATAAATAATACTGAACCTGCGTTCATTGCTGCCTGATGCCCTGCGACTACTTCTTTACCAAAAGGAGCGAGGAAGAGCGCAATAAAGGAAAAAATTGAAGTTTCCATGAGTAAGGCCACGGCATTGGGTAATGACACTCTAAATATGCGTTTAATGATATTCCAATCAATAGGTGCAAAGGTGAATACTTTAGAATATGCTTTTTTCGCAAAAAATGCCATACATAGAGCCATAATGGTTTGCACCGTTACAGTTGCTATAGCACAACCGACAGCGCCTAGGGCTGGCATTCCAAATTTGCCAAAAATGAAGATATAGTTTAGTGGGATATTGAAAGCAAGTGCGATAATACCGCAAAACATAGTTGGTCTTGTGAGCCCTAGCCCGTCTAAATATACTTTTAAACCAACATAAATCATAAATGGCACCACGCCCAAGAGCATGATGCTTAGATAACCGATTGCTAAGCTAGTCACATCTGCTTCAAAGCCAACATTTGGAAGAATAAAGACTATAGAACTTATTAGAGCGACAAGTAATAAGACAGAAATAAAGAGTGCTGCCCAAATTCCTTGACGGAAATAAGAGGCCATTTTCTCGTGTCTATCGCCCTCGAAAGCGGAAGTAAAAATTTGAGCTACAAAGGGAGTTATCGACATCATCAAGCCTTGACCAAACAAAGTGATTGGATACCAAAAAGAAGTAGCTACAGCTACTGCCGCCATATGTTCTGCACCCGCTCGGCCTGACATAGCCGTATCAACAAAGGTCATTGAAAAGCCAGCAAGTTGACCAAGAATAATTGGAAGAGCGAGAAAAATCATTTTCTTCATTTCTTCAAATTTTAAACTTCGCTCATTATTATTTTCTAAATTATTAACGCACATACTTTAATTTGCTCACTTCGTCCCATGCTTTTTCTGCTACAATATCTGGGCTTTGAGTAGCATCTAAGGTTCTAAAAAATGGATATATTTTTGCCATTTCTAAAAAACCATTACGTACTTTTTGATGAAAATCTTTTTCTAATGCCTCAAATTTGCCCTCGTCATTTTGCGTATCTTTATTACGTGACTTTGCTCTTGCTAAACCAATTTCAACTTCTAAATCGAGCAAGAAAGCAAGGTCAGGATTTAAATTATCTGTAGCAAATGCGTTAAATTCTTTCAACAAATTCAAGTCTAAACCACGGGCATAGCCTTGATACGCTAGGGTTGAATGAACATATCTATCGCAAATAACAATTTTATTTGCTTCTAGTGCGGGCTTGATTATTTTTTCAACGTGTTCAGCTCTATCTGCAAGAAAGAGAAAAAGCTCGGCTCTTGGGCATACTTTTTCTTCTTTTTCTGACAAAAGTAAGGGGCGCAATTTAGCGCCAAGTATTGAGCCACCCGGTTCACGAGTGATTAATAATTCTTTGCCATTTTTTTCAAATTTATTTTTTAGGTTTTGTATGAGCAAGCTTTTGCCTGCGCCCTCAGTACCCTCAATAGTAATAAACATATTTTTTCCTCAAACTAGAATGGAAGTTCTTCGTCAAGCTCTTGCAAATCTTCAATAGTTATTGGTTTCGGCTCTTTTTGTGGCTCTATTGCAAACATATCTAAAAGAGATAATTGTTCAATTTCTTGATTCTGTGCTTTTACTGTTTTCTTTTCATTTTCAGGAGTGGGGAGGATATGACAATATTTCTGATTAAAGGCTATATTTTGCCATGCCACTTCTTCATTTTCAGGAATTTTTATACTCAAGCATTGTTGCATTTTTGCATCAACATTATCTGCATAATGTAAAAGCCATGCTTCTGCGCTTGCTGGCACTTTTACAGCACCGTATTCTGGTATACCGTGATGACTCAATATTAAATGCTTTAAATGCATAGCTAAACGTGGTTCAATTTGCGCTGCTTGCAAATGTTTTTCCATCATACCAATACATATTATAGTATGCCCAACCAAATTTCCTAAATCTGTATATTCCGTTGCAAGTGCGCCCGAAAGCTCTTCAATTTTTCCTATATCGTGGAATAATGCGCCAACTATCAAGACTTGCTTGTCAATAGCAGGATAGAGCTTTGAAAAAGCAACACAATTTCTACAAACACCTAGTGTATGTTCTAAAAGTCCGTGTAGGTACGCATGGTGCATAGATTTCGCAGCAGGGGCAATAAAGAAATAAGGCTTTATGCGTTCATCTTCAAACATTAGCTTTACAAATTTCTTCCACTTTGGATAGGTGATATGTTCATCTATAAGACAATCTAATTCATCACGCATATCTTCAAGAGGATATGGACTAGAGGGAATGTATATACTTAAGTCTAAATTTGCACGCTCTTCATCAGTCAAAATGCGTAAATTATTGTTAACTAATTGAACATTATCCTTAAATACTTGCGCCTTACCTTCAATGG
>CAYJDN010000279.1:0-2976 GCA_964368925.1 uncultured Desulfovibrionaceae bacterium
AATAAACAAAAATTATTATAAATCAATAGCACATTTGAAATAGATACATTTTTCCCTGATTTTTTTATTTGATGTAGAGCAATATTGGCTTTTTCGTACACTTTGTTAAAGGTTCTACCATGTTCAGGATAGAGTGAAATTCCTATACTTGCTGTCATCTCAACACTTTTTCCGTCTTTTTCATAAATTTTATTTAATGCCAAACATAATTCATTTGCTTTTTTCTCAAGAAATTGAAGTTCTTTATAATTTCCAATAAAGAGAAAGAATTCATCTCCTTCAATTCTGCCAATAATATCAGAGCTTCTTGAATAATTTCTAAGAAGTGTAGCAATTTCTTTTAAACATTCATCGCCATATTCACGACCAAAAGTTTCATTGATTTTTGAAAAATTATCTAAATTGATAACTAAGAATGCGCCAGTATTATCACTATGACTTGCAATTCTTAAATAACTTCTAATAAATCTTTCAGTCGCTTGCTTATTGTATACATTTGTCAATGAATCTGTTTCAGATTTTACTCTTAATATATCCATTTCTAAATTATGGCCAATAACTTGGGTTAATTTACCAATCAATCTATAGGCTGTACCCTTTTCGTCATGAATCAAATTAGAATTGTATAAAAACCACACAGGATTACCATTTGGAAGCATGATGCAAAATTGCCCTTCCGATCTGAGTTGACCTTCGTTTTCATTGTAGATAATACTTTGGAAATGTGGGAAAATCTTTTCTCTAATTTTAGAATCTATAAAATTATTAATGACTTCTGGTAGTTTGAATTTTTTTGCAAAATGGCTAGAGAAGCGAATTGTCTTTGTTTCAATATTATAATCAAAAAAAGCATCATTCATTAAAGAAGCAATTGACGTTTCAAAATCTCTTACATTTTGTAAGGCTGTATCAGCTTTGGCGAAGTCAGAAATATCTGTAATCGTCATATATACACGCAATTTACCCATTTCATTCATGGCTACCTTACCATTAAAGCGCACCATTACATAATCACAATATTTATTGACTAAACGACAACTATATTCATATGTGCCGTGTGGATTCGTTGAAATTTGTTCCATGAGATAGTTCATAGCAGCTTCACTATCTTGCGGATGCAAGGTTTCACAGCCACGATTTTTGTATATATCTCTCATTTCTTCTCTAGAGTAACCAATAAGGTCAAAGAAGCCTTGATTTGCCTCTGTTATAGGAATGTATTCATCAATTTCAGCTATAAGAATACCGCAGGGGACAAATGAATTTGCAAATTTTGCGTCATTTATTTCATGGATAAGAGGAATTTCTGCTTTGACTAGGGCAGAATTCTTTTTCATAGTTGCGCCATATTCATTTTCAAATTCTTCAATCGGCATTGGTTTAGCATAGACATAGCCTTGTATTGCATCACAATTGAGGCTTTTAAGCAGTTCAACTTGCTCATTTGTTTCGATGCCCTCAGCAACAACATACATACCTAAGTTATTCGACATTTTAATTATACTATCAATAAGCATATCATCACGTCTAGCGCTTTTACCGCTGATAAAGAAACTTCTATCCATTTTTAGAGTATCAACATTGAGGTTTTTGAGCATGCCAAGTGAGGAATAGCCTGCGCCAAAATCATCAATAGAAATTTTAAAATTATTGTGGCGCAAAGAGGCAAATAAATCTTCTATTGTGAGTTCGCTTTCGATAGTTGTTGATTCTGTAAGCTCAATTTCAATACATTCATGCGGCACATTATGTTTATCTGCTATGGCTACAACTCCATCAACAAAAAAGGGATTGTCGAGGTTGAGCCTTGAGCAGTTGACAGAAATAGGGAACTTACCTAAGCCCATATCTATCCACTTTCGAATTGTCATACAAACATTTTCAAGAACATATTTATCAATTTCAACAATAAAACCATTGCGCTCGAAAATTGGAACAAATTCATCAGGTTTTAGCATTGTGCCATCGGCTTCAATCCATCGAATAAGCGCTTCAGCACCCACAAGTTTTTTCTCATAAACATCAATCTTGGGCTGTAAATAAACTTTAAATTCATTATTAGCAAGTGCAGTCTTCATTTTATTTTTGATTTCTGCTTCTCTTAAAGCCATTTTTTTGAAGTCATTATCATAATTACAATAAGACATGCCTTTAGTTGTTTTTGCGATTTTGTGAGCAAGTGTTACTTTATTTAGAATTTCATCTATATCTATTTCGCCTTTTTCTATGAGGTATCTACCTGTTTTAAAAGAAATTTGATGGTGAGCAATTTGTGGTAAAATCTTATTATAATGTTCTAAAGTGAGTTCGTCTAATTTTTTCACATCTTCTAAAACTTCGCTTAGCGCAAACATCATAAATTCATCAGCATTTATTCGAGCTGTGATGAGGCTTGAATTATTAAGTGATTCTGACCATGATTTTATGCCTTTTAGCACTTTGTCGCCAATATTAAAGCCATACATATCATTGATAACTTTAAAGTTTTCAATATCAAATTTTAAAATTGCGTATTGTTTATTATTATTTTCTTCTACATTTTCTTCTAAAATTGTAGACATGTCTAATTTCAATTTTGCTAAATTAGGTAAAGCTGTCAAATTATCATAGTAGGCTGTTTTTATGAGTTTTTTATTTGAGCGAATTTGAGCAAATGAAATATAGATAACAAGTAATATAACTGACCAATAGACAATAGTTGCTACAATTTTAAAGCTTTGTACAGCAAGTGTTAGAATTGAGGTTTCTGGCGCAATTTCCATGTTAATCAAGAGCGCCCAAGTTGAATTTTTAATAGGAAAATAAGTCATGATTTTTGTAGTGCCATAATAATCATAGCTAAAACCACCACCTTTACCCTCACTTACTCTAACTTGAGCTTGAGCAATGTTCTCTAGGCCAATTTGAAGCATTTCATCTTCTGGAATGCGTGTGGAATTTTTATATAATTTATCTGTCGAAAATATAAGATTTAAA
>CAYJDN010000280.1:0-1610 GCA_964368925.1 uncultured Desulfovibrionaceae bacterium
AGGTGTATTTTGGCTTTTGAAGCAAACATTATCACCGCAAAGGGCTGAAACGGGCACGCAATTTATTGATGTTATATTGAGATTTTTAGCGTATGTTTCGCAATAAGTTTTGATTTTATTGTAAAATTCTTGTGAATAATCAAGGGCATCTATTTTATTTATGGCTATAATTACGCTATTAATTCCCATAAGTGAAACAATGGAAAGATGTCTTCTCGTTTGAATGAGTAAGGCTTCATTATTTTCAATAGTATCACGTGCTTTTGTTGCATCGACTAATAAAATTGCCAAATCAACTTGGCTTGCGCCAGTTATCATATTTCTTGTATATTCTTCGTGTCCTGGCGCATCTGCGATAAGGAAGCGTCTTTTTTTTGTGGAAAAAGAGCGATAGGCTAAATCGATTGTGATCGATTGTTCTTGTTCGGACAATAGTCCGTCTAAGAGTGTGGAATAATCGAGTTGTCCGCCTGTTAGTTTTGCTTCTTCGAGTTTTCTAAGCTGATCTTCATATAAGACATTGCTATCGTAGAGCATGCGGCCAACAAGTGTGCTTTTGCCATCGTCCACGCTACCGCAAGTGATAAGGCGAATTATATCTTTGTTTTCATTACTGTTTGCCACTAGAAATATCCCTCTTGTTTTTTCTTTTCCATTGAACCAACTTGATCAGAGTCGATAAGTCGCCCTTGACGTTCAGAAAAGCGGGTTGCTCTAAGCTCTTCAATTATTTCAGTTAAATTTGATGCTGTAGATTCAAAGCAACCAGAAAGAGGCCAGCAACCAAGCGTTCTAAAGCGGGTCATTTTTTCTTCAATTTGCGAATTTTCTTCAAAAAAGTTTGCTGGTAATTTTTCTTTATCGTCTATCATAAGCCAAGTGTTAGCATGGCGAACAACAGGTCTTTTTTTAGCGAAATAGAGGGGGACAATTTCTATATTTTCTGCTTGTATATATTCCCAAATATCTAGTTCTGTCCAGTTTGAGAGCGGAAAAATGCGCATGCTTTCATTGTGGGCTAATTTTGTATTATAATTATTCCACAACTCTTGTCTTTGCGCACGTGGCTCCCATCTATGATTGGTGCGTACAGAAAAAATTCTTTCTTTTGCACGTGATTTTTCTTCGTCACGCCTTGCGCCGCCAATAGTTGCATCGAATTGGTAGAGGTCTAGTGCTTCTCTAAGTGCCTTTGTTTTCATAATATCGGTATAGCGAGCTGATCCGACACTAAAAGGGGTGATATTATTTTCTTTTCCCGCAGGGTTTGAATAAACTTGCAAGTTGAGATTATGCTTTTGTGCAATTTTATCTCGAAATTCAATCATTTCTTTGAATTTCCATGTTGTGTCTACGTGGAGCAAAGGAAAGGGCACATCATTAGGATAAAAGGCTTTTCTTGCTAAATGTAAAAGCACAGAAGAGTCTTTGCCAATAGAGTATAGCATGCCTAATTTTTTGAAATTTGCATACGCTTCACGGAATATATAAATACTTTCAGCTTCTAATTCTTTTAAATATGGGAACATTTTAAATACCTATACTATAAACTGATTTATTATTTATTTTAAACGCTTTAATTACTCATTAGCAAATTTTTTATTAAAATG
>CAYJDN010000280.1:1620-2975 GCA_964368925.1 uncultured Desulfovibrionaceae bacterium
AATGCACTACTTTTTTTTCATTATAATTAACATTAGCCACAAAGCCTTTGCTATTGCAATTATAGACGCATTTTTTAGCTTCCTTGACATTTTGCATAAAGCTCTGTATTTTTATTATTATAACAGTAACAATAATTTACAATAATACATAATAAGGCACTAAAACTTTACAAAGGAATACAAAACTCTATAAAAATTCAGAAAAACATAGAAAAAACAAGGAATTTTATGAATACACTTTACATACACATGGGTAATTTGAAAACAGGTTCTACAGCCATACAAGCCTATTTATATGAATTTCGTGAACAGCTTTTAAATGAGCATAATATTTTAGTGCCTGAGTCTTTAGCAGAAACTTATACAGTATATTCGGGTGAGCCTTATTATATTCATAAAAATTTCAAAGAAATCAACCTTGCAGACATTGCGGCTTTCAAAAAAGAAATAGCCGAGCACCCCAACAAGGATATTATTCTTTCAAACGAATGGTATAACGGGTTTTCACACAAAGAGCTTCCTTTTTTTAAAGAAGCCTTGCCAAATTATACCATTAAAGTAATCCTTTATGTACGCAGAATTGATAGCTTTCTTAAATCTTTTTACAATGAACAGCGCAAAAGAAGAGTTATTCCAGATTTAATTTTTTATGAATCATACGTAGAAAAAGGGATTAAATATTTTACAGAAAATACCCTAGAACGCATTAAAACTTCCGTCGAAGCACTAGGCAAAGAAAATGTAATTTTGCGCCTATACGATAGAAAACGCCTAAAAAATGAAGATATTATATGTGATTTCTTTGATATATTGTCGATTGATATTCCAAGTAATCCGCAAAAAAATAAGTCTATCAACGCTTCCGTTGAAGTGGATAGTTTCGCTTACCTATGTTCGGCGCAGTCAGTACTTTCAAAGGAAGGGCCTATGGTTTATGCCGAGGAATATAATAGAATTTTCCACCTTTTCTTGAATGCGCAAAAGTCTATTCCTAATCTTTCCGATAAGTTAGAGAGCGAAGCCATTGCTGAAATTGAAGAAGCCATCGAAGAGCTTGAAAAATATGCACCAGGATATAAAGAGCTATATGCCGATAAGCCTATTGATATCACACCACCACACTCAAGCGTCACGCCGAACGAGGCTTTTTTAGCAAGTGTTTTGTGTAGTGTGTCAGTCGAAGTTGAAAAATTAAAGAAGCAGAATACACAAATTTTGCAAAAATTAGACTTGTTACTAAAGCAAAAAACTCAAGAAGAGGAAAAATAGTTTTTTTGTTTTTTGGGGGAGAGAAAACCCCTGCAAATGCACCAAAATCTTTACTATTAAAATGAAAGGCATGGATTCTCACGTCG
>CAYJDN010000281.1:0-2971 GCA_964368925.1 uncultured Desulfovibrionaceae bacterium
TAATTGCTTGATTCGCTGCACCACCAATTGTTAATACATTCGTGCCATCGCCTAAGTCTATTGTAGGCTCAGTAGAATTAGAATCGCCACTAAGACCATTTAATATACCGACAACATCATCGCCATCGCCAAATATGAAAGTGGAAGATGACACGCCATTGTCCGTATCAATACTAATAGTATTATTGCCACTTCCTGTAAGGTTCACAGAATCAAAGGAAGCTCCATACACTTCTAACCTATTCGTGCCAGCGCCTAAATTTATATTGAAATCATTAAATGAAACGACATCACGGATTTCAATATTGTCATCACCACCTACACTATCAATAATGTCAAAATTATTTATTTCACCATTTCTAATAGTTAGTGTATTTGTGCCAGCGCCTAAGTCTATTGAGGAAGCAGTAATACCTCCGTTCAAAGTTGTACTATCATCGCCAGCGCCTAATTTTATAATAGCATGAGCAATCCCATTCTCTATGCTTAACCCATTTGTGCCAGCGCCTAAGTCTATTGTAGGCTCAGTAGAATTAGAATCGCCACTAAGACCATTTAATATACCGACAACATCATCGCCATCGCCAAATATGAAAGTGGAAGATGACACGCCATTGTCCGTATCAATACTAATAGTATTATTGCCACTTCCTGTAAGGTTCACAGAATCAAAGTCTTCCCCATCTGCTATGAATGTATTTTTGCCAGCGCCTAAGTCTATTGAGGAAGCAGTAATACCATTTTTTATATATAAATCATCATCACCTGAACCAAGTGTGAAAGTT
Organism: uncultured Desulfovibrionaceae bacterium; assembly: GCA_964368925.1. GTDB lineage: Bacteria > Desulfobacterota > Desulfovibrionia > Desulfovibrionales > Desulfovibrionaceae > CAYJAZ01. The sequence goes on from CAYJDN010000281.1 coordinate 786, forward strand.
GAATTATATACACCAGATTCTATATCAATATCATTATTGCCAGTTCCTGTAACCATAATAGATTCAAAGCTCAAACCACCGACTGTTAATTTATTCGTGCCATCACCTAAACCTATAAGCGACTTACCAGCATTATAATTAATAATTCCATTCTTTATATATAAATCATCATTACCTGCGCCAAATTCAAAAGTTGAATTATATACAAAATAATCTGTTTCTATATCAATATTATTATTGCCAGTTCCTCTCACAGTCATATTATCAAAAAATATACCCTGTACTTTTAAAATGTCATCGCCAGAACCTAAGTCTATACTAGACTTCATAGCACCATCATATAAATAAACAGCGTCATTGCCTGCGCCCATGTCTATATTAGATTCATATAAGGATAGCTCAAAAACATCTGGAGAAGTAGGAGCGGCATAATTTGCATGAAATATATCATTGCCCGCATTTGTGCTTATATCTACATGATTTGCAGCCGCAGAAAACTTTTGACTAGACGTGTCAGTAAAACGAGTATAGTCATTAAATGTAGTTTCTACTATTTGCCCATTAACTTTAGCCATGCCAAAAAGAAAAGTGTCATTACCGCTTCCAGTTGCAAAATGAAGAGTGTTCTCTTCTTCGCTTGTTGCTTGACTTTCTATGTCTGAAGAAAGATTATTAAAAGTTGAAGCTCCAATAGCATAATCAACATTAGCATTCCCTGTCACTAAGTCAGGACTAGAAAACTCAAAACCAGTTAGAGTGATGTTTTTTGTGGTTTTTGCTAATTCTTCAAGGCTATAAGTAACACCACCAATAGTGATAGGGCCACCAGAATATTTAGTGAAAACAAATTCAAGATCATTAGAACCTTGTGAGCTTTGTCCTGTGGTATCGCCAAGCTCAGGTTTGTCAATATCTGTCAATGTGCTTTCTGCAAGACTTTTAAGCTCTTCTAAGTCTTCACTAAGATCACTTTCTAAAATAATTTCTAAAAATAAGCCAGCTTTATCAAAAAGCTCTAGCAAAGCAGAAATATCAACGTCCTCACCTAAAACAACCGTCGCAGCTTTAGTAGAAGAACTACTTACATAATCTTGACTTGTATTACCAAGCGAAGCTTCCTCAGCCGCATCAGATTCAATTCTTTCCATAAGACTGATGGCTACTGGCTTCCAATCTCCTTGCTCTCTCGCATTTTGTGGTAAGTCGCCAGAAAGACTAGGCGCAATTGATTGTAATAATTGCAAAGCCTGCGTTGGTGAAAGAACCATAGGTTGATTTGGTGGCATGTCGGCTTCAAAACGTGTCACTTGTAGTGGAGTGTTCAAACCAACAGCAGCACCATCATGTGAGCGAACAAGCATGATACTGCCTTGAGAAATATAAATAGTCATGTGTGTTTCGACTTCACCCACACTATGGAAAGATTCAGTACCACGAATACCAACAGTCGCACGTGGAGTAACCATGTTAAATCCATCTGGATTCAATTTCACAATTTCGCCAGTCACGTTACGGATTGTACCATGCGCAATGTCAATTAAAAAATTCGTGCCATCATCGCCAGCACCAAATTCATAGTCAGTCAAAGTGAAACGTGTGTTAGGAGCAATACGAGATTTTGTACCATCTCTATAAAGAATGTCCGCTGTGCCGTCAGGGCCAGTGAAAATTATGTCAGCTTCGTAAATAGGATCGTTAACTTTGAGTTCAATGTTTTTGCCATCTCTTTCAACAAAAATAGAACCTGTAGCATCAAAAATTTTACCTTCAATAGTTGAATTCGCTAAAGTAGACATATTTCCTCCAATACACGCATATAGTTAATGTTCGCCAAATAACATGGCTGAATACATTGTTTTTTTAAATAGATAAACGAAAGCTGTGCCAAAGGGCAAGCTCATAACTTACTGCAAATAAAAAATAAAGCAGGCTGTAGCTAAGAAAAACACTCTACTACAGTTATAATGTAAAGGATTTTAGTTTATAAGTCAAGGTTTATGGGCATATATATGAATAAATGTTCGCCTTATTCCAAATTATATGTGTTTTTTTTACAAATGTCATTTTGAAGGTGAAAGGTGAAATAGGAGCTTATTAGAGTTAAATAAATTCACTATTTTGCAATACTAAAAGAAATTAATACTATAAAATCCATAAGGCATTTTTAGCAAGGCTAAAAAAATGAC
>CAYJDN010000282.1:0-105 GCA_964368925.1 uncultured Desulfovibrionaceae bacterium
CCGCCGCCAGTGTGTATATTCATTTCAAATTTATCTTCATCGTATAAGCAGTCAAACAGCTCTAATAAATAATCTATGTCATGATTTTGTTTTTTGTTGATGCCA
>CAYJDN010000282.1:115-2962 GCA_964368925.1 uncultured Desulfovibrionaceae bacterium
CATGTTTAAGCCACTCTCGCTTTAGCTCGTTTGATAACATTGTTGGCGTATTTGTATTTTGTGAAATCCTTTTTTCAATTTCGCTAACAATCTTAAGGACCAGTGATTCAATCATATTGTATATCAATAAATATGTGCAAGATTTTAATATGTTAAATTGTGTTGGTTCTAACCTAACACTTTGAGCTAAAAGCCCACTCTCATAATTATTCAACAGTTCTAAATGTGCTTCGATTTCACGCATTCTATCACAAAAAACATTATTTACCAACTGCATTTATTTCTCTCCCGAGTAAAATATCTCTGGCTGTGTATATTCTTCCTTTTAATTTGTTAGTATTATTAGCACTGTCAGATTTTGTAATTGCTAAAAAATTTTTTGATTCTAAAAGTTTACATATGTTATCAATAATATTTTTTTCATCTTCACATTCGGCTAAAGCTAAATACGTACCTATTGCAATTCCTTCATATCTGGCTCGTGGGACAGCTTTTCCTGTTTGCGTTCTTGTAAAGCCATAAGGGAAGTTATCTTTTATAAAGTTCATTGTCTTATTGAACCTTTCCATATAGATACTTTTATTCTGCTCGTTTTTCTTAAAACAGCTATTCATTTTGTTTAAGTAGTTATTAATAAATGGCGTCACATTGTCGGCATACTCTTCTAGCCCATCACCATATGCAAAAAATCTGATTATTAGTTCTTCTCGTTCGCGCTCTTTAACCAATTTTGTGCTTAGCGGAGTTAAACTTTTAAATAATTCACCTTCAGATAGCTCTATTATCATATCCATAAATGGTCCATTGAAAGCTGCACGACGAATTTCAGCAGGTTTTGCAATTAGGCTTCCTGTATTTATCCTTTCAAATAGATCAAATCTTGCTTCTAAGTCAGCACTTTCACTTAAGATAATTCCACGAATTGACCTATTACCAAATTTTAGTTGTCGAGACTCCTTAAGGTCTTTATATTTATAACCATTTAACATATTTAACTTTTCCAACTTATTTAAAGTCAAACCGTTGTTCATAAATTCTAAAAGGGTTCTTAATCTTTGCGACCCATCGACGATTTCTAACTTGCCAGTCTCTGGATTTTCCCAAAAGAAAATAAATGGGATGGGAAGTCCCATAAATATAGATTCGATAAATTTACATTTTCTTGACTCATCCCATGTAAATTCTCTTTGATAATCTGGTATTTTAAAATCACCCTTTTGAAGTTTGTTCACTAAAAGCTCTATTGTGTACTCAGACACAAAATAGTCTATAACTTTGGATGTGTCGGCAATTTGCTTTTCTGCTTCATCCATACTAAAAGCAGGTTCTATTTTTTTATTTCTTCTCATATTTTCCTCACTTTGCACTAACACTCACTTGCCCATTCATGAGCATGGGCAGGAGCCAGTCGCGCAGTTTTGCTAGTTCTTGGTTTTCTATTTTGTTCTTGCTAATTTTTGAATACAACGGGGCTAAAAAGTTAACAATTTTTTCATTTATATCCTTACTGGGCACAATAATTTCAAAGTTATCAATATGTTTAGTGGTTAAATTATTGATATTTGTCCCTAAGCACATATTTTTAATGTAATTTTTAAAATTTACACTTTTTAGTGCCATAGTGCCAATATAAAAATACTCATCTTTGAATGATATTTTAGCACAAAAAGCACCATACCCAGCTTGCATTTTTTCTCCAGCAATTACAAATTTACCAATATGCTCTTTGCTTCCGCTTGACATAGTTATTATTACATCGTCTTTTCTGATTAATTGGTTATGACTAACGAAGTTTTTGGGTACATACACAAGTGAGTCAAAATTGAATCTACCATTATTCAAATTATTTGCTCTTAATATTGGTAAGTAATCATTTTTTGGACAATTTGAAACTACAGCTTTATTGTAAGTTACGCCTCTTGTTTGAGTGGCTATATATCCAAGTTTTTTCACCTCCCACCCTTCAGGGATGTCCCTTTTCAATTCCTCATTATATTGCATTGCACCGCCAGAGGATTTGTAGGGTTTACCGTCCTTATTGGGGAAGTCAAATTGCACAAACCAGTAATCGTACAGCGTTTTTGCCATAGCTTCCAGTTCGGCGTTGATGCGATTGTTGCAATCTATTTTGGTATCGAGAGAAGAAAGAAAGGTTGCAATTTTTCTTTGTTCACTTTTTTCTGGCAAGAATAAGGGAACATCGGAAAGGATTTTTGTATTTAGATTTGGCATCGTAGCACCAACAGCTTGGCTAACTATCCAATCTTTATTCTTAGGTGTGCTTAAATGGTATAGTAAAAATTTGGAATCAATTTCAGTTCCAGAGCGCACTAAAAGACAGCCTGTTCCACAAAAATATCCTGCCTGTTCCTTATCAATATAAGCTTTTTGTGTAACATCACCACGGCGGCTATATAAAATATCTCCAGTTTGCGTAATATGTTGTGAAAGCCTCTGAGCATCTTTTTCAGATATGTATGCAATATTAGATAAATCAACCTGATTATCTTTCATATTTGCAGGCATAACACATGGAATTCCGCTATCAACATAATCAGAAGCATGTAGTTGACTTCCAAAAGGGCCTGTTTGTATTTTCCCTTTTCCAAGCTTGATAATTTCTCCAAGCGTAGTAGAGCTAAATTTACTCATACCTAAGCCCCTTGAGCTGTTTCTTTATCTCTTTTTCCAGCTCGTTAGATGCAGCAAAAAGTTCTTCCAATCTATCATTAAAGCCCTGCATTTTCACGTCAAATTCTTCCGCTGTCATGTCCACATAATCGATTTTCACATCAAAATATTGCCCTGCACTGAGGCTATAGTTTTTCTTGGCTATGTCCTCATAGC
>CAYJDN010000283.1:0-2948 GCA_964368925.1 uncultured Desulfovibrionaceae bacterium
ATTTAGCTCAACAACAGAGCCTTGACCCAATTGTAAAAGTTCATTGATAAGTAGTCTGGTGCGGCCTAATTCGGCAGAAACATCAAGAGGAATATCAAGAATAAAGTCAAGTTCATGTCTGTTTTCTTCAGAACGTGGAGTTTTGGCTATATCAGTCAAATCTTTAAAAGCGGCTTCGCTAGTACCTTCATAGAATTGATTCTTTTGCTCACTTGAAACATCTTTAGCTTCATCTTCTGCTAATGCCGCAGCCCATTCCGCCGCTAAAGCATCTTCATCTTCAGCACTAATTTCTTCTTTGGCTACGCCAGCACTTTCATTTAAAGCACTTTCCCATTCTGCAGCCATTGCATCTTCATCAAATTCTTCAGCCATACTATCCTCACTTTCTTAAAATAAATTAAGTTATTACTTTTATTGAACAACAAAATCCGTAAAATATATTTGTACTATTCGTGGTGCACCAAGAATTTGATTAATTCTTGACGAAATCTCATGCTTTAACTTGAACTTACCATCAGCTGTTTCAATATCACTGTATTTCTTGCTCGAAAGTAAAATGATAATTGAATCTCGAATTTTAGCACTATTACTTTTAATATCGCCTATTGCTTGTTCGCTCGTTGCTTCTAAATCTATGCCAATACGTAAATAACGTATAGTGTTAGAATCAGCTAGATTTATTGTGAGAGGTGGAAGACTCGTAAGATAAGTTGCAGCTAATTTAGTCGGTGCATTACTATCAACATTAGGACTTTCACCAGCACTTTCTTCTTCTACTGGCTCTGCACCATCTTCACCACCGCCATTAAGCATCTGTGAAACAAAAGAATCTGGGTCTTGCAACATAAACCATGCGCCACCAGCTCCTCCACCGATTAAAAGTAGAAGAATAAGTACTATGATTATAAGTTTTTTCTTGCTTTTCTTTGGTGCTTCAACAGGTGCATCACCTTGTGGGAGTTCTTGTTGTGACATATAATTCCTTTATATAATATAATAAATTATTTTGTGTAATCACGTTCACCAAAAATATCAGTACCAATTCTAACAAAAGTAGCGCCTTCAAGAATTGCTTCCCTAAAGTCAGAACTTGTTCCCATAGACAAATGAGGCAAAGAAAGAGCAAATTTTGCCTCTAGCTTGTTTCTCAATTCATACAAAGCTTGAAAATATTTTCTATTTTCTCCAGCCTTCGTTTGAAAAGGTGGTAAACACATAAAACCTTGTAAATCCAAAGTGTTAGTATTTAATACTCTTTCAACTAAGGCTTCAAGATCTTGTGGAAAAACGCCAGCTTTTTGTTCTTCTTCGCCAATATTGACTTCAATCAATATAGATTGCTTTTGCATTTTTTGTGCCAAAACTTTATCTAAAGCCTGAACTAATCGCAAAGAATCAACTGCATGAACATAATTATAACCCTTGCAAGCTTCTTTTGCTTTATTTGTATATGTCCAATGCTATGCCATTGTAATGTTTGAAATAAATCAGGGGCTGTTTTAGACAAAATTTCTTCTACTTGTGGAATTTTGTCTTTAGCTTCTTTGAAATAGCTCTCAGCAAAGTCCTTATGTCCTAGGAGGGCAAGGCTTGCTATGCTGTTTGCAGTATGAAATTTTGACACTGCAACTAGGGTTACAGTATCTTCATTTCTATCAGCTAATTTACAAGTATCTTTGATTATTTCTTGTACTTTTTTATATCTTTCTTCAAGCATTGTATGAACCTTTTTATATATTCTCTATATCTATACGTTCATTTCTCTGAAAAAATTAGGGTCATCTATCCAATTATCTTTAACTTTTACCCAAAGTTCTAAATGGACTTTATTTCCTATTAAATCTTGTATGTCTTTTCTTGCAAGAGTGCCGATTTCTTTAATTGTTGCGCCTTGTTTACCTAAGATCATGCCTTTATGTGGAGTACGTCCTACATATATAACTGCGTGAATTATTGTACGTTTTTTTGCGGTATCTTCTTCCCATGCTTCAATTTCTACGGCTGTGCTATAAGGGACTTCTTGATGTAATTTATCAAAAACTTTTTCACGTATCATTTCAGCGCATAAGAAACGCAAAGGAGCCGTTGAAATTTGATCTTCTGGATAGATTGCTTCTTGTTCTGGAAGATTTTTAGTAATCATCTTCTTCAAGAGATTAATGCCATCTTTTTCTAAGGCTGACATTGGGAAAACTTCAATGTTTGGGAAGAGTTCTGATAGTTTTTCAACAAGTGGGAGCATTCTTGCTTTGTCATGGAAAAGGTCAACTTTATTGAGTACAATAAGAGATGGTTTTTCGCTTGATCGGATAATGTCAGCAACAGGAAGAACATCACGCTCTAAATATTCAGGTTTATTGATATAAAGGTGAGAATCAAGAATGAGTAATGACATGTCAGCAAGGCTGATACTTTGGAAAATTGCCTCACGCATAACTTTACCGAGATGACCACGCATTTGTGCTCTATTGTGGTTTAATCCTGGAGTGTCCATAAAGACAATTTGGCTGTTTTTTTCTGTAAGAATGCCCACAATTTGGTTACGTGTGGTTTGTGCTTTTGGAGTTACAATACTAATCTTTTGACCGAGCATAGCATTTAATAGTGTAGATTTACCAGCATTTGGCGGCCCCATGATGGCTACAAATCCACAATGATGATTTTGTTTTTTTACTTCGGTCATAAATTTCCTCTAAGTTATTAATTTATCGTGATCTTGCATTGTATTAGCAAGTCATTACTAGGGTGTGTTTCTAAATTAAGAGCTTTTTCTTTTTGGCAAGGAACAAAGTTTTTCTCTTGAGGGAGTTTATTTAAACATAAATGACCGAAAGAGAAAAACTTTTGACGATGCATAAGCACGATAAAAATGGAACTCGGCAATATAGCTAATTTTAGCTCAAGAAAATTTTTAGCTCTATAACCAAAAAGCAAAAGAATTAATT
>CAYJDN010000284.1:0-2920 GCA_964368925.1 uncultured Desulfovibrionaceae bacterium
GTACACATTTTAGTCACCTCGTGATGCTGTATAGTCAGTATTTTAGTATAGTTTTGCAAAATTGTAAAGCAAGCCATAAGTAACTAATCGTAAAATTAGAAAAAAACTTAAGTGAAAAGTGCATAAAACTTGTGGTTTCATGCACTTTTTTATAAATTATAAATTTATTTTTATTTATTTGAATTTAGAACCATTGCTTTTCCAAATTTTGTCCATTTCAGCAATAATTTCGGCAGTAATGTCAGCGTCACTGCTTGCGAATGCTGCTACAGTACCGTCAATAATAATGTCAAGTTTTTTTGCTTTTGCGTAATTATTGCAAGCTTGTTGGAGCATTGCTCTAATTTGTTGTTCCATGCTTTGTTGTAATGGAGCGAGTTGTTGCGCTAATTGAGTACGTTTTTCTTCAAAAGCTCTACTTTGTGTTTCTAAAGTCATTGCTTTATCTCTACGAGCATTTTCAGATAGAGCCGCAGCTTGCTTTTGGAAATCTGCAATGTCTTTTTGTAATGTTGCAAATTCAGCATCTAAGGCTTGTGTTTGTTTGCCAAAGCGTGTTTGTAATTCGGAATCGGCTGATTTTGCTACTGCAGATTGTTGCATAATTTGTCCGAAATTAAAGACGCCTACTGCTGAAGCAAGTGCATTTTGGGTGAGGAATAATGTAATAGCAAGAGCTATTGAAATTTTAACTAGATTACGTAACATAAGTGCTCCAAATGATAAAATAATTCTATCTATTTCGGCTAAGCATTCTATTAATTTTGTTTTTTCAAGAATGAATTATTTGCTTTGCAAAAGTTTGTTTAGAAACCCTTACATAGCAAACAACATTTTTGATGCTATAACAAAAGCTATTATATAGACGAAAAGCCTAGTGTAGATGAAGATTTATCCTATTGTAGCTTAACTTTCTTGTCAAGAGTTATATTCTTCAAAAAAAATTAGAATTGCTAGATGGTGTCGTAATCATATGAATTTATGCATTATATCAAGGAAGTTGAAAGAGTTTTAAGGGAATTTATCTAAACATAAAGCATGAAAAAGCTCGGGAAATTTGACGATGAGAGAATCTAAAAGGCAATTTTGACGGCATTATATAATAAGGAGATTTTATTTCTTTTTTACGCCAATGATATTTGGAATAGGAGCTAAAAAGTCAAGTGCAGTAGAGCCAATTCCACTGATATAAATAGTTTTATCTTGTGCTTGAATGTATAAAGCTGCATCTTTACCGCCTTCAGCATAGAGAACATTTTTAAAATTAATATCTATTTTTTGTAATGATAGCAAGAAAAGTGCTAATTCGTTTGCTGTTGTTGGTGCTTGCGAAAATATAAAATAGATGAAGCCATTTACGTCATTGCCATAAGCCGCGATAGGGTGCTTTTTTGTATCTTTAGCCCATAAAATCTCAGCGCAATTCGTTTTACTATCGAAGTTGCCAATCATTCTAAAGTTTTGCACAGCTACATTATATTCTTCTAGGAATGTTTTCAAATCATGACTTTCTTTTTCAATAATGGTTGCATTTTCTTCATTGTTTTTAGGTTGAGCTAAGAAAAAACCACTCATAGATTTTGCTATATGATCATTATTAAAGTTCGTATAAGAGCGCATATAACCAGTACTTGTACTATCATCTTTTAAATACATAGAAGCATTAATTGCAATAAGCAATTCTTTTTCCTTACTCCAAGTTGGTAAGGTATAATTTGCTTCTTTTTCTTCTAAAAAATTTCCATACAAATTAAATTGATATTTAGCGGGGTCAATTTTTACTAAATGAATATGATAACGATTTGTATTGTTTGTTATTATAGTATTATTTTTATCATTATCTTCTATGATTTTTTCATTGCCAAAATTAGTATTTGCTTTTGCTAGTTTATCATCATTTTGCATATAACTATTGAGAATGATATACTCTATTCCATCATAAAGAGTGCTACTATTAAGTACTAGTTCTTCATCTATTAAATATGTGTCTTCTTTTGGATATTTATTTTCATTTGCTTGTGCCTTTTCAATAATAAATACACAAGTCAGGAAAAATACTGATAAATAAAAAGATAAAGAAAGAAATTTATTCATACAAGCTCCACAATAGGAATATACCTCTTTCTAAGAGCTTTTGCAAATGATATAATGCAATGAAAATTATTTCATTTTGCCATGTTTACACATTGGGCTTCGGTAATGCTAAATCGTTTTATTTCTTCATTATCAAGCTCGCTAAAAATAAATTCAAATTGAGCTTGCGCTTCTAATAAAGGAACAATTTGTTCATTTGAGCATAACATTGGAATTATGAGTTTATTTAATTCTAAAATAATTTCATCAGTGAGGTGGTTATCGTCTTTAATTAATTGAGTATCAAGCGCATAGTGATAGATGATATGAAGTTCTTCACCTAGTGAAAGTTTTTTAAGCACAGTATATTCATCAATCTGCATAGGAGTAGATTGATTCATTTGATCTACAACTTCTTGAAAATTCTGCCGAATTTTATCATTATCTTTTTTCGAACAAGATGAAAGCAAGAGCATATTTATACTCATTAGGCAAAGCAAGAAGATTGTAGTTATAGACTTCATAGTATTTTTATTTGTCATAAGTAGATTTTAGCATAAAATAAAATGAAAGAAAAGAGAGAAAGGGAATAAAAATTTAGAGAAATTTTGCACATAATAGAGAACTGTAAAACTATCATATCTGCGTTAATGTGCAATTATCTAAATTTATTATTTATGCTTCTAATGATGACGGTGTTTTGTTTTTTAGCAAAGACAGTTTTTTGTAAGATATAAAAAAAGGGAGATATTGCTATCTCCCTTATAATCAGTCTAATCTAACGATTAACCAACTTTACCAACACCTTTTAGGTTGTACATAGTTGTAGAACCTGATGACCAGTAAA
>CAYJDN010000285.1:0-2919 GCA_964368925.1 uncultured Desulfovibrionaceae bacterium
CATCAATTGTGAGCCACCAATCATTATTTCCTGAGTGGTATTCAAAATCAGGCTCAACATGTTTTGCATTACAATAATGTTTCGCTAACATATGCATTTGCGTTTGTGGTAAAATAATATAAAAATCGCCTACATCTATAGTAGTGTGTGCATCTTCCTTGGTGATCATTTGCTCGTGGATTTTTTCGCCAGGCCTAATTCCCACTTCTTTCATGGGCATATTTGCATCTAGGGCTTTAGCTAAGTCAGGTAAACGCATTGATGGAATTTTCTTTACAAAAAGTTCGCCGCCGTGCATTGAATGTATCGCTTCTAAAACCATCTCTACAGCTTGTTCAAGCTTGAGCCAAAAACGTGTCATTTGCATATCTGTTATGGGAAAAAATTCTGCTTTTTCTTCAACGAGTTTTTGAAAAAAGGGAATGACTGAGCCACGAGAGCCAGCCACATTACCATAACGCACAACGCTAAAGCGAGTACGTTGTTCGCCAACGTAAGCATTACCAGCCACAAAGAGCTTGTCGGAACAGAGTTTTGTAGCTCCATAGAGATTTACAGGAGCGCAAGCTTTGTCGGTTGATAGGGCAATTACTTTTTCAACATCGCAATCAATGGCGCAATCTATGATGTTTTGAGCGCCTAAAACATTTGTTTTTACTGCTTCAAATGGATTATATTCACAGGCGGGGACTTGCTTTAAAGCTGCGGCATGTATGACAATATCAACTTTATTAAAAGCTCTATGAAGTCGCTCTTTATCACGCACATCGCCTAAGAAATAACGCAATGTATCTTCATGCTTTTTAAAATCGGGGTGATTTTGCATTTCAAATTGCTTAAATTCATCACGAGAAAAAACAATAATTTTTTTTATATCAGGATATTTTTCTAAGGCAATTTGTATGAATTTCTTACCAAAACTCCCAGTACCGCCAGTTATCAGTATAGTTTTATTGTTAAGCATAGTTTATCCTTATGAATATCATTACAGCCTATAGAAGTTTAGAAGATGCTGTAAATATTGTCAATAAAATAATAATTTATAGCCTAGATTAATTCTGTTGTTTTTCGTTTAGCGCTATGACATTCAATTATTGTACAAATGTAAATTATAGTAAAATTTTATGACATTCTATGTCAGTTTTGTTCTGCTATCAGCGATTTTTCCTATTTTAGAAGGAAGAAAAATCTTGACCAGAATAGGAATTAGTGCTATTTGAGGATTTCTCTTTTGTATGCTTCTTAGAAAGTATGAAAGAATAGATTTAAAGAAGGTTTGTTTATGAACGGTGCATTGATTTTAGCTATTTCGGGCGCTATCTTATTGGTAGCTTATATTGTTTACGGGGCTTATTTAGAAAAGGTGTGGGGCATTGACAAAGACAGGGTTACTCCAGCGCATTCGATGAAAGATGGTGTAGACTATGTTCCAGCCTCAAAAGTAGTTTTATTTGGACATCAATTTGCTTCAATTGCGGGTGCAGGCCCTATTAATGGCCCTATTATTGCAGCCATGTTTGGTTGGGTGCCAGTGCTTCTTTGGGTGCTTATAGGCGGAATTTTCTTTGGAGCGGTGCAGGATTTTTCTGCTATGTACGCTTCTGTCCGCAACCAAGGCAAGACAATTTCTGTTCTTATTGAAAAATATATAGGTAAAAGCGGCAAAGTATTCTTCTTACTTTTTGTTTGGTTATTCTGTATTCTTGTAATTGCGGCCTTTGCTGACATCGTAGCTGGAACTTTCAATGGCTTTATTGCCGACACTAAAAACGTTTCTGGCGCTTCAACTGCCTCAACTTCTTTGATATTTATCGTGTTTGCAGTTTTACTTGGCATGCTTTTTAGAAAGGTAAATCTTTCACCTGTTATGCAATGTGTTGTTGCTATTGCTACTCTTGTTTTAGCTTTATATCTTGGTTTGGCAAATCCAGTTTTTGCAAGCAAACAAACTTGGATCATTTTTACATTTGGTTACATTTTTATTGCGTCAATATTACCAGTTTGGTTATTATTACAACCTCGTGATTTCTTAAACTCTTTCTTATTGCTTGCTATGCTTTTAGCTGCTTTTGTTGGGATAATTGTAGCGCAACCAGCTATGAATTTACCAGCATTCACAGGCTTTGTTGTAAAGGGTCAATACATGTTCCCAATGCTTTTTGTTACAGTGGCTTGTGGTGCTATTTCTGGCTTCCACTCATTAGTATCATCTGGTACATCTTCAAAGCAAATTGACAATGAAAAAGATATGAAGCTTATCAGCTTTGGTGGTATGCTCTTAGAATCATTTTTAGCGGTTATTGCCTTGGTTGCTGTTGGTGCTTTAGCAACCGCTACAAGCATGCCACAAGGAACACCTCCGACTATTTTTGCTAATGCTCTTGCATCATTCCTTTCAACTCTTGGCATGCCAACAGAAATAGTATTTACATTGATAACACTTGCAATTTCAGCTTTTGCTCTTACTTCGCTTGACTCAGTTGCTCGTGTTGGCAGAATTGCTTTCCAAGAACTTTTCCACTTAGAGGGCGTAAAACCTGAAGGCGGATTATTAGGCTTTTTAGCTTCAAATGTGTTTTCAACATTCATCACTTTATTATTAGGTGCTATGCTAGCAATGGCTGGCTATCAAAGCATTTGGCCTTTATTTGGTTCAGCAAACCAATTATTAGCCGCTTTAGCGCTTATTGCTATTTCTGTTTTCTTAGAAAAAACAGGCAAGAAAAACTTCATGCTTGGCATTCCAATGTATGCAATGCTTTGTATTACAGTGACTTCATTGCTTATGATTATCTATGGCAACTTAACAAAGATTGCTGGCGGAATATCAGTTTTTGCAAATAGCCTACAATTATTATTTGCTATTCTCTTACTCGGCCTTGGTGGCTTGGTAGCTAAGCAGGCTCTTTTCCCAAGTAA
>CAYJDN010000286.1:0-2882 GCA_964368925.1 uncultured Desulfovibrionaceae bacterium
CTCCTTTGGCCGCCGGAGGCAAAAAAATATAATTTAGTGTAAATACGAAGATTTTTCAATTCGCCAATTTTTCATATGGATTTTTTTGGCCGCAAGAGGCAAAAAAAAGAAAAAATTCTATTATATGACAATATTTAGAAATGTTATATAGTAAATAAAAAATTCTATTACTTCTTTTTATTCGTCAAATATACGCCACACATAGTTAATGCACCACCGCATAAAAAAGCGAAACTGATGCTTTCATTGAGCATAAGAATGCCAAAAATAGTAGCAAATACGGGCACAAAGCTGATGAAATTTCCAGTTCTTGCTGCGCCTAATTCGTTGATTGTGTCGTAGAACCATACAAAGCCTATAGCGGAGCCAAAAAGTCCTAAATAGATGGCGCTTAGCCAAAATTCAAGAGGGAGCTTGAAGAGGGAAGTTGTTAATTCGGTATACATAAAGGGTAGAAAGAGAAATGTACCTATAATGCAAGCCCAAGTTACGGCTATGAGGGGACTTAGGCTTTTTAGCACCATTTTTCCAACTAAGGAATAAGCTGACCATGCTAACACACAGCCAAAAATAATGATATCACCGTAGCTTATTTGTGTGAAAATTTGTGCGATAGAGCCATCACTAAGTACAATGATTGCGCCACAAGTGCTTAGAATAATGCCAGCAATTTGTAGTTTTGTGAGTCTTTCGCCTAAGAAAAGGCTTGCTCCAACGGCTATGAGTAGGGGATTATTAGCTACAATGAGTGAAGCTCTAGAGGCGTCAACTGTTTTGAGTCCGAAAAAAAAGAAGATATTGTAAATAAAAATACCAGTGAGCGCCAAAATGAAGACACCTATAAATTGCTTCTTATCAAGTTTGTGCTTGAGAATGGAATTGTGGCTAAATTCTAAGAAGAGGATAAGACATAATGAGGCTACAGCGAAGCGAAAAAAGCCGATAGTTGGCGAGCTTGCATAGGGAGAAGCAATGCTACCTGCTACAAAGGTACCGCCCCAAAAGAGGGTGCAGGCAATCATTTTTAATACTATTATGGAATAGGGAAGACTCTTTGACGGCAAACTGACTGTGGTAGCGGACATGTAAAACTTCTTTTTGTTAAATATTGACGTATATTTTAAATAACTAGTTGATATTTTATGCTATTTTATTTGTGGTTTAATATGATTTTATCATAGTTTTCTTTTTTAGGTTTTAGCTTGTGTTTCTACTGGTTTATTATTTGTTAAGTAAATACCAAACAAGCTTAAAGCTCCGCCAATAGCCATGATGAGGGTGACTGATTCGCCTAATATTATACCAGCGAGTATGACAGCTGATAGAGGTTCAAAATTGAGGAATACTGAAGCTCTTGCTGCTCCAAGCACTTTGATAGCGTCAGAAAACCAGACAAAAGCGAGTCCAGTGCCAAAAATTCCAAGATATAAAGCTGCGCCAAAAACTTCAATAGGGAAGGAAACGACTTGTGTATTATATTCGTAGATGGCAAGAGGGGCAAACATAAAGAGGGCTATGATTGCGCTCCAAGTTGTTGCGGCTAGTGGTTCGACTTCTCTAAGAACTACCTTACCAGCAAGCGTGTAAATTGCCCAAGAAAGCATGCCAGCAAAAACAGCCAAATCACCAAAAGTGAGGGCTGTGCCCAAAGAGAAATTGCCGTTTGTTACGATTAAAGCCGCACCAATAGAAGTTATGATAACGCCTAAGAGTTGAAGTTTTGTCAATCTTTCTTTGAAGATGGTTAATGCGCCTAGTGTCACATAAAGGGGGGTGGTCGCAGAAATAAGCGAAGCTCTTGTTGCTGAAACAGTATCAAGTCCTAATTGCATAAAAAAGTTATACATCACGGAACCAGTTAAGCCCAAAACCGCTACGCCAAAAAATTGTTTTTTATTTAATTTTGGAAGTCCGCCACGCTTACTTATGACAATTATAAGAAAGATGCTTGCTACTGAAAGACGCATAAATCCAAGTATGGACGGGCTTGTAAAAGGTGAAGCAAGTTTGCCTGCTATAAAGGTGGCACCCCAAAAACATGCAGAAAGAAAAACCTTAATGATAACAAGAGCATAGGGGCTGAAAAAAGTTTGTGATTTTGTCATAGCAGACCTCAAAAAAGTTAGGAATCATCTAGTAATCATCTAGTAATCATCAAGAAAATATCTTATTGAATATGGATAAAAAAGCAAGTGAAATTTAAGTGAATTTCGAACTTTTAAATTTAAATTTAAGCTTAACTCGGCTAGACTTTTTCTGTCTTTTGAGATAATATTCTTCTTCCCAAAATAATACTAAAGGATTAGACTATGTTGCAAATGCCTTCTCATTTACCAGCACCTAGTGTGCCAGCTAATGCAGAGATTGTCCTTCAAAAACGATACTTTAAAAAAGATGAAAATGGTAATGTTGTTGAAGACTTACAGTCTTTTATGTGGCGTGTAGCTGCTAGCATTGCTGCGGAAGAATCGAAGTTTTCACAAAGTAGCAAATCTGTTGAAGAACTAGCCGAAGAATTTTATTTAATTATGAGCGAAGGCAAGTTCCTTCCTAACTCACCAACCCTTATGAATGCAGGCACAAAATTAGGCCAATTAGCCGCTTGTTTTGTTCTTCCTGTTGATGACTCAATTGAGGGTATTTTTGACGCAATCAAACATGCTGCTATGATTCACAAATCAGGTGGCGGTACAGGTTTTTCTTTCTCACGTATTCGCCCAAAAGATTCACGTGTTGGCTCTACTGGCGGCGTTGCTTCTGGTCCTCTATCTTTTTTACGCATTTTCAATACTGCCACTGAGCAAATCAAGCAAGGCGGTACTAGACGTGGCGCAAATATGGGTATTTTGCGTGTTGATCACCCAGATATTTTAGAATTTATT
>CAYJDN010000287.1:0-2877 GCA_964368925.1 uncultured Desulfovibrionaceae bacterium
ATGTTCTTCTAAACAAAATTTATGTTTAAATTTGAATTAACAATAAATATACACGATAAAGCTAAATATGCCAGCATATCTCACAGTCACAAAAGAAGAAAGTAATCAGAAGCTTATGAATTTTCTGCAAAGAAGATTTGATCTGAGTAATGCAGAAATTCAAAAACTTGCTCGGAAAAGCGAAATACGCATCAACAATAAAAAATCTGAACCTTTCGATAGAGTGCAAGAAAATGATGAAATTCGTGTTCCTCCCTTTGTTTTGTATAGAGAAAAACAAAAAAATACGGATAAAAATATTTATGCTGAAAGAGTAGATAGTTCTCTTGCTTTAGATATTATATATGAAGATGAAGAATTACTTGTTATTGCAAAGCCTTATGGATTAAGCGTACAAGGTGGTACGAAACTAGAAAATTCTCTTGTTACAATATTAAACAATATGTATCAAAATTCTTCCTTTATGCCTACAATTGCGCATAGACTAGATAAAGACACAAGTGGACTTATGCTCATTGCAAAATCTTATGATTGTTTGCAAGAATTGCATACAGCATTTAAAGAGAAATCAGATTCATCGCTAAAGAAAATTTATAGCGCAAGACTTGTAAATAATCAAAATATACAGCCGCTTAAAGAGGGCTTGTGGGAAGACTATATAAGCATAGTTAAAGATGAATATGGCAAAGAAAAAAGTGAAATTATACTAGGAAATAATAAGGAAGAAGCAAAGCTTGCGCAAGCCAAAGTAAAGATTATTGCAGAATGTGCTGACTATATTGACGTAGAAATTGACCTCATTACAGGTAGGAAACATCAAATTCGTGCTCAATGTTCGCATAGAAAATTCCCTATCTTAGGTGATGTGAAATATAAGGGGAAAAGCTCGCATAGACTCCATTTGCACGCTACAAAAATTGTGTGGAAAGGACAAGAATTTTACTCAAAAGCAAGTTGGCTCTAAAATACTAGAAAATGGCATATTTATGATGTTCATCTGTGTTATGCTACAATTGTGCAACACTATGTAATAAAAGCTTTTTTGCATTTTCCTAAAAATGAATTATATTGTTATATGGGCATATAAAATAATAACTATATTAAATTATTTTTTTACTCTTTCTATTATTTGACAAAGTACATTTAACAATATATTATTCCAATCATTTTTTTAGTTTCTATCTACACAATTGTATATAAAGCAAAAAAGTAAACTTTAGACAACAGCCCAGCAGAGCGTGGGTAACAAGGAGTTTCACGTGGCAAC
Source organism: uncultured Desulfovibrionaceae bacterium (assembly GCA_964368925.1). Taxonomy (GTDB): domain Bacteria; phylum Desulfobacterota; class Desulfovibrionia; order Desulfovibrionales; family Desulfovibrionaceae; genus CAYJAZ01. Next base: position 1,268 of record CAYJDN010000287.1, read on the forward strand.
TTTTTCTGGAAAAGCCCTCACATTTGACGACGTTTTACTTACACCCGGTTATTCAGAGGTCACCCCTGATAGCGTTGATGTAAGCGCCTATCTCACCCCTGAAATTAAATTAGGAATTCCTCTTTTGGCTGCGGCTATGGATACCGTTACTGAATCAGCTATGGCCATTTCTATGGCTAGACATGGCGGTATTGGTATTGTCCACAAGAATATGTCTATCGCTTCTCAAAGATTAGAAGTTGAAAGAGTAAAGAAATCTGAAAGCGGCATGATTCTTGACCCTATCACAGTACTTCCTGATGATAGCGTTGCAACAGCGCTAAAACTTATGGCTGACTTTAGAGTTTCAGGCTTGCCAGTTGTAAAAAATAGTGAACTTGTTGGCATACTTACAAATAGAGATGTTCGCTTTGTTGAAGATACAAGTAAGATGCTTGTGAGTGAAGTGATGACTTCAAAAAACCTTGTAACAGTGCCAGTTGGAACAACTTTAGAAGAAGCCAAGGCACATTTGCATAATCATCGCATTGAAAAGCTTTTAGTTGTTGACGAAAATCGTCAATTAAAAGGGCTTATTACGATGAAAGATATTGATAAAGTTCAAAAATATCCAGATGCTTGTAAAGATGCAAACGGTCGCTTACGTGTTGGCGCTGCGATTGGCATTGGCAAAGAATGCGAAGAGCGTTCTAGTGAATTGCTTGCAGCTGGTGTTGATGTGCTTGTTCTTGATTCTGCACATGGGCATTCAAAAAACATTGTTTTGGCTGTAGAAATGTTACGTGGTACATTCCCTAAGGCGCAGATTATTGCAGGTAATATTGCGACATACGAAGGTGCAAAAGCTTTGTTGAAAGCTGGTGTTGATGCTGTGAAAGTTGGCATTGGCCCTGGTTCAATTTGTACTACTCGTGTTGTTTCTGGTGTTGGTGTGCCGCAAATTACGGCGATTATGGAAGCAGTTCGTGCTGTGAAAGAATTTGACAAATGCGCCATTGCTGATGGTGGCATAAAATATTCTGGTGATTTAGTGAAAGCTCTTGCTGTTGGTGCAAATACTGTGATGGCGGGCTCTTTATTTGCTGGTACTGAAGAAAGTCCTGGTGATATGGTACTTTATCAAGGCAGAAGCTATAAGACATATCGTGGTATGGGCTCTATTGATGCTATGAAAGAGGGTTCATCTGACAGATATTTCCAAGATAAGACAAAGAAATTAGTACCAGAGGGTATTGTTGGCCGTGTGCCTTATAAAGGGCCTGTGGCGGATACTATCTTCCAAATGATGGGCGGATTGCGTGCTGGTATGGGTTATTGTGGTGCTAAAGATCTAGTAACATTAGCAAAAACTTCTAATTTTGTTGAAATTAGTCCTGCTGGTTTACGTGAAAGCCATGTGCATGATGTTATTATTACTAAAGAAGCTCCAAACTATAGAGTAGAGTAAAATAGCCTAAAACTTAAAAATAAAACTCGTGTGCTCAAGAAAATAAAGCACATAATAAAATGCCTTGTATACAAAGCTCATAAAAAATTCCTTGTGCGCAAAAACTATATAAGAGCAAAATCTGAGTGCACCATTAAAATTTTTTGTAAGGAAGGGGGGAGAG
>CAYJDN010000288.1:0-228 GCA_964368925.1 uncultured Desulfovibrionaceae bacterium
ATCCTCCTACTATAATAAAAACTGTGGCCATAGCAAGGGCGAGGCAAGTACCTCTTACAACATCAAATTTATTTAAAACTTGTGTCTCGTTTGTAAGTTTAAACATATTACTTCCTTTTATTGCAGAATTTTTGAAAATCTAAAAAATATTAAATTATTTTTCAACGCTTGTTGACTTTATTCTTTTCGGGTATGATTGTCAACAAGTGTTGAAAAAAATAAAAGAAG
>CAYJDN010000288.1:307-2866 GCA_964368925.1 uncultured Desulfovibrionaceae bacterium
ACCAGAAAGGTTATGCTGATACAACAATAAGACAAATTGCAGCTAGTGTTAATTGTGATCCTGCATTAATTATTCGGTACTTCAAAAATAAAGAGGGCTTGTTTACGCAAGCAGCAGCTTTTGAATTAAACCTTCCAGAACTTTCACAAATAGAAGCTTCAAAAAGAGCAAAAACTCTAGCACTCCAATTCGTTGAATTATGGGAAGGCGAAAGGGGAATGGGGCTTAAAATTCTTCTTCGTGCAGCTGCGTCGAATGATATTGCTGTAGAGCGTATCCACATTGGCTTCACTTCGCAAGTAATTCCAACTCTATCGAATGGTGGTGTTATGTCCCAAATAACCGCAGGTAAAATTTCTGCATATGTTCTAGGTCTAGCATATACCCGATATATTCTAAAACTTCCTGTTGTTGCAAGTTTATCACAACAAGAACTTATTTTATGGGTTGAAAGAGAAATTCAGCAAATACTCGATAATAATTAAATGCCTCTGGTAAAAATAGGCATGAGCGAAAAGGAAAGAATTGATATATTGTTGTGGATAGCTGCAAAATCACAGTAAATGCTCATAGTTACACAATTGTCACAGTACATAAAATAGTGAAGTGAGCTATTTAAATCTAGGAATATAAATGATAGACGAACAAAGACTTGAAAAAGACAGTATCGTAAAGCTTTTGATACAATTCTCAATCCCTACAATTATCGCTATGATGGTGAATGGAATTTATAATGTGCTCGATAGAATTTTTATCGGGAATATTCCTAATACCATTTCAGAAGAAGGCGCTTTAGCCACTATAGGCGTTGGAATTGCCATGCCCATTATGTCTGCTATTGGGGCTTTCGGCACGCTTATAGGCACAGGTGCCGTTGCAAATATTTCTATTGATTTAGGGGCAAAGAATCGAGTGAAAGCTGAAAAAACACTTGGCAATGCACTTTCTCTTTGTGTGCTTTTTGGCTTAACTATCGCAATTTTGGGGCTTATTTTTGTCGAACCTATGCTACATCTATTTGGGGCAAGTGATAAAAGTATGCTCTACGCTAAAGATTATATGCAAATTATTCTTTTAGGAACACCCTTTAGCATACTTTCAGCGTCTTTTATCAGTCTTATCCGTGGCGATGGAAACCCTAAGCTTTCGGCAAATATTATGATAATCGGCTTTGCTGTGAATACTCTTTTAGATGTCGTCTTCATTTTTGGGCTCGGCTTTGGAATAATGGGAGCGGCACTTGGTTCTGTCTTGGGGCAAATGCTCACGACCATTTTAGGAATTAAGTATTATCTAGGCAAAAAATCGAATTTGAAATTTTTGAAGCAAAACTTACCTTTAGACACGAAAATTGCTTTCGCTATTGTTGCCCTTGGCGCTTCTCCTTTTCTTATGCAGATAACGGCAAGCGGCGTTCATGCCATCACAAACAATATGCTCAAAGCTTACGGCGGTGATTTGGCAATAGGTGCAATGACAACTATAGGAACTATTTTGATGATGCTAGGAATGCCTGTTACAGGGCTTAGTCAAGGTTCACAGCCAATCATCGGTTATAATTTCGGAGCAAAGAACTATGCTAGAGCAGAAGAAGCTTTGAAAATCAGTATTCTTGTATCGACTCTTTTTCTTATATTCTGCTGGATTTTGCTTCTAATATTCCCTGAAAGCATTGTGAGGATTTTCAACCCTGACAGCGCCTTAGTGGAAGTCACTGCAAATGGGCTTGTAAAATATCTTGCTATGCTCCCCATAATGGGCTTGGCAATGCTTGGTACAAATTATATGCAATTTATAGGCAGAGCAAAAGAAGCATTTCTTTTGATATTACTCAGAAAAATTATTCTTTTATTACCCTTAGTCTTGCTCTTACCATACTTTTTTGAACTTGACGGAATTTGGTTATCTCAGCCGATAACCGATGTTATTTCGGTGTTTATCACAGGCTATTTATTGAAAAAAACGATTAACGGCTATAGAAATATATAAAAGGATATTCTCATGGACTTTAACGATAATGGACTTCACGCGTGGGAAGCAAATGCTGAATTTTGGGACGAGCAAATGGGCGATGAATCAAACTTTTTTCACTGTGTTATTGTTCGACCTCATGTTGAGAAATTGCTTGAAATAAATGAAAATGATCTTGTGCTAGATATTGCTTGTGGAAATGGAAATTTCTCGCAAAGAATGGCAAAACAAGGCGCTAGAGTTGTTGCGTTTGACTATAGCTCTAAAATGATTGAGCTTGCAATCAAACGTAGAAATGATGTGCTTGATAAAGTGAGTTTTCATGTTTGCGATGCAACAAATTATGCTGAATTAATGAAATTCAAGCAGGATAAGCCATTTACAAAGGCAGTGGCTAATATGGCAATAATGGACATTTCAGAAATAACACCTTAATTTAAAGCTGTATTTGAAATGCTTGACGATAAAGATATTTTCGTTTTTGCTACACATCACCCTTGTTTTACTTATGAAAATGATGATTATATTACATCTTGCGTAAACAAAGGCGTGGCGATTGAGGGGCACCCAATGCTACAAAATTATTAT
>CAYJDN010000289.1:0-1716 GCA_964368925.1 uncultured Desulfovibrionaceae bacterium
GAAGAGCATTACGCAAGCCAGCTCAATTTTACTCCCTATGCAATGAATTTTCCATCAAATAATGGTGAAGTTCAATTACAAGGCGGTATTTGGGGTTTTGGCATCTTCAATAAAGGCGATAATGCAAAAGTGTTAGCCGCAAAAAAATTGATTAATTTTCTTGTAGATGACCCTATTCAAAGAGAAAAAAGTATTATAGCAACAAATTTCTTTTCTGTGAATAAGTCCTATGCTGGTGTATATGAGCAGACTGAAAACAGTGAAAGAATGGCTGTCTATAGTACTTTCTTGTCAAATTTTGGCGATTATTATCAAATTACTCCCCTATGGCCACAACAACGAGTGGCATGGTATCTCTTACTTAGAAATATTTGTGAGGGAGTTGATGCTCAAATTGCGTCTAATAATTATGTAAGTTATCTAGCATCTTTGCTAACACCATAGAATAATAAAGGAAATAGGTTACGAAAGTGCCACCGCATGGAATAAATAAATTCAAATTACCCATTTTTATAGCTAGTTCTGTTATAATGCTTATTGTAACAATCTTCTTCTATAATATTTATGTTGGTAATACTATTGACAATATGTCCGATGCTAATGTCGAACAATTGATGATAAATAGTGCCGATACTTTTCAAGTGAAGTTAGTTTCTGACGTAAGTTTGCTTGAATCTTCGGCTGCGCTTTTGCCTGTGTGGGATTATCTTCGTTATATTGATTTTGAAGCTGATAACTTTAGATATTTATCACGTAATTTTGATTATATGCTTGTGATAAATCCGTATGGATATGCTGTAGGCTCAGATTCAAATATCGGTGATGTTTCTTCTTATCCATATTTTAAAGAAGCTATGGAAGGAAAAACAGTACTTTTTGGCCCTATTGTTTCTGAATTTAGCGAACAGCCAACAATCATTATAGCCACTCCAATGATAGCACATGGCGAAACACGTGGTGTTTTGGCTGGTTTTGTTTACTTAGACACTTTAGACAAGATGTTTGGTGATCCTGTTGATGGATTATTAGCAAACATTATTGTTGATGGTGAGGGGAATATTATTTCTAATGGTGTTGCTGGTTCATATTTTTTACCTATGACAAATCTTTATGATATTATGCAGCAAAATGTTTTGGTTCACTCGGAAGAATGCGATCAATTTAAATCAAATATTTCGAATACTATTAAGGGTAAGAATCAAATAACATTTAACAATGAAGTTAATAATTTTGTTTATGAACCTGTTGGCGTAAAAGACTGGATGATTGTGTCTATTATGCCAGAATCTGTGGTTGATGCAACTACGAACAATATTGTTATTGTTACGGGTGCTATTTCAATATTGATTATGATTGTTATTGCTATTTTTGCAAGCATTATCAACTCTTCTCAAAAGCGTACTCTTGAAAAAATTGCTGAAATTGCTTATGTTTCTCCAACTACAGGCATTAGTACTTTAGTCAAATTTAAATTAGATTCGAAAGAATTTATGATGAACCATTTAGGTAAAAACTTTTTGATGGTGAAATTTGATGTTGAGAATTTTAGGCTCATCAATGAATCGTTGAGTACGAAAGAAGGTGATAGAGTTTTAAGATTGATGGCTGAAGCTTTGCATTGTAAAGATGAAGAAAAGTGTATTTGCGCACATTTGCATAACGATGAATTTTTAGCTATGATTGCTTATACTACTGAAGATGTAACCACGTGGCGTG
>CAYJDN010000289.1:1726-2866 GCA_964368925.1 uncultured Desulfovibrionaceae bacterium
AATGAAAGCAGATGCACTTATTGATATTTCAGTTGCGGTAGAAAGAGCTAATATTGCGCATAGATATGCTAAAGAAACAAAATCAGATTTAAGTTTTTACGCTAAAGAATTCTTAGAAAATGCAATTAAAACTAAAGATATAGAAAATCATATGGAAGAAGCATTGTTAAATGGCGAATTTCTTATGTATTTGCAACCTGAATTTGCCATACAGAAGAATGAGCTTGTTGGGTGTGAAGCTCTTGTACGTTGGAAAAGCGATGGTGCATTGATTCCACCCGATGAATTTATTCCTGTTTTTGAAAAGAATGATTTTATTCTTAAGCTTGATATGTATATGTTTGAGGAGGCCTGTAAGTATCTACGTTCTTGGCTTGATGAGGGGCGTAATCCTATTACTATTTCTGTAAACTTTTCAAGAAAGCATCTTTATTCTAATGATTTTATTCCTAATTTATTACAAATTTCTGAAAAATATTCAATTGAGAGTAAATATTTAGGCATTGAAATAACTGAAAGCACTATGTTGAGTAATGATGGCGATTTAATCGAATTTATCCGTAGATTACAGTTAAAAGGCTTTATGGTTTTTATGGACGACTTTGGTGCTGGCTATAGTTCTTTAGGTTTGCTGAAAAACATTCCAGTAGATGTTTTGAAACTTGACAAAAGCTTTTTAGATAATATGGAAAATCGTGAACGTAGTGTTGCTGTTGTAAATAGTGTTATCCAACTTTCACGTGGTCTTAATATTAAAACTGTTGCCGAAGGTGTTGAAACTTTGGAAGATGTTGAAATACTCAAAGAAATGGGTTGTGATATAATTCAAGGCTATTATTATTCGAAACCGATGCATAATAAAGATTTTAAATCATTCTATGATAGTGAAAAAAGCGCAATGACTTTATAGAATTTATAAAAAAATATAATTGAATATTATTTTAGGCCTGTTTCTAAAATAAGAGTTTTTACTTTGTTCCTTGCCCCTCTTTAATAAATTCACAAAAGCTCTTAATTTGGCAACATACCCTAGAAACACGCTTTTGTACTATTTTATATAGTTGAATTATATACTCTAACTACCTTGCTTTTTCTTGCTAATATTCATGTTCTGTGTTATTTTTCACACAGATAGTTAGA
>CAYJDN010000290.1:0-2853 GCA_964368925.1 uncultured Desulfovibrionaceae bacterium
GTTCCAATCGCTTTTGTAAGCACGTCAGTTACGCCTAATACTTCCATAACCGCACGAACCGCACCACCAGCAATAATACCAGTACCACGTGAAGCTGGTTTTAGAAGAACACGGCCTGCGCCGAAACGGCCAAGAACTTCATAAGGAAGTGTGCCTTCGATGAGGGCAATTTCAACCATTGATTTTCTTGCTGCTTCAGATGCTTTACGTAATGCTTCAGGTACTTCTTGCGCCTTACCTAAACCAAAACCTACTTTGCCATTGCCATCACCAACTACTACAAGAGCGCTAAAGCTGAAACGACGTCCACCTTTTACAACTTTTGCAACACGGTTTAGACTAACAATTTTTTCGATGTAGCCAGAGTCTTGTGCATTCTCTTGCTGATCTTGTCTTTCTTTACGATCGCTCATATTCACTCCTAGAACTCTAATCCGTGTTCACGGGCACTCTGTGCCAATGATGCTACACGGCCGTGATATAAATAGCCGTTTCTATCAAAGACAACTTGTTTAATATTCTTTTCAAGAGCCAATTTTGCAACTGCTTCACCAACTAATGCTGCTGCAGCTTTGTTAGATTTGCTTTTGCAATCGAGCTTTAAAGAACTTGCTGCAGCAAGAGTTGATCCGGTTAAATCGTCCACAATTTGAGCATAAATGTGCGAATTTGAACGAAATACTACTAAACGAGGACGCTCTGCTGTACCTGTAATTTTTTTGCGTATACGAATTTTACGATGTTTACGCGCATCATTCTTAGAAATTTGCATAAGTTATCCTCGTTATTTCTTGCCGCCAGATTTACCGGCTTTGCGACGAATAATTTCACCTTCGTATTTAATACCCTTGCCTTTGTATGGTTCAGGCTTACGAAGACGACGAATGCGAGCTGCTGTTTCACCAACTAATGCTTTATCAACACCTGAAAGGGTAAGCTTTGTGCCTTCTGCACTAGCTTCAATGCCTTTTGGAATGTCGAATAAAACTGGATGTGAGAAACCTAATGCGAGCTCGATAACCTTACCCTTTACTGCAACTTTATAACCAACACCGTTGATTTCTAAAGTTTTTGCAAAACCTTTTGTTACACCTTCAATGCAGTTAGCAAGAAGTGTACGGCGTAAGCCGTGTTGAGCTGCAGCGTGACGAGTTTCTTCCTTGCGAGTAATCACAAGAGTGTTCCCTTCTTGGTTGTAGTCTAACAATGGGCTGATTGCTGTTGTTAAAGAACCTTTTGGGCCTTTAATTTCAACAACGCTTGCACCAACTTTAACTTCAACACCGCTAGGGATTGCGATTGGTTGTTTTCCTATACGTGACATATATTTCCCCTACTACCAAACTTCACAAAGAAGTTCGCCGCCTGTATTAGCTTGTTTTGCATTTTCGCCTACCAAAACACCTTTGGAAGTTGAAAGAATACAGATACCAAGTCCGTTTTGTACTCTGGGAATAGCATCGCTAGCAACATAGGTACGACGCCCTGGCTTAGAAATACGTTTCAAGCCTAAAATAGCTGGACGATTTTTGTAGTACTTTAACTGAATCTTGATATCACGATCGTTATTATCAAGAGCATAATCTTCTACATAACCTTCCTGCTTCAAAATAGCTATCATAGCTTCTTTGATTTTGGAGCGCGGTACACTCACTTCCTTATGAAGGGCCAAGTGTGCGTTGCGGATACGTGTAAGCATATCTGCAATTGGATCGGTTAACATAACTTAACTCCGAATTTAAAAAATTAATACTTAATTATTTAAAGTACGTCCTGACAATCAAGACGTACCAAAATACAACTAAAATTGAATATTACCAAGAAGACTTGCGTACACCTGGTAATTCACCACGAAGAGCCATTTGTCTAAAGCAAATACGGCAAATACCGAACTTACGGATAAAGGCTTTCGGACGACCGCAAAGAGGACAACGATTATAGCCTCTTGTAGAAAATTTAGGACTTCTCTTTGCTTTTACTTCTAAAGCAGTACGTGACATGATTTACTCCTTACTTTCTAAAAGGCATACCGAGTTGGGTTAGCAAAAATTTGCCTTCCTTGTCTGTGGATGCGGTGGTAACAATGGTTATATTCATACCTTTTGGATTTTCAACTCTGTCACTTTCCATTTCTGGGAAGATTGTGTGTTCTTTAATACCTAAGGTGAAGTTGCCCCTTCCGTCAAATCCTTTATCAGGAATACCACGGAAATCTCGTACACGAGGAAGAGCGAAATTCATTAGTTTATCAAGGAAGTCCCACATTCTGTCACCACGAAGAGTAACACGAGTACCAATTGGCATACCTTCTCTTAATTTGAAGGCTGCTATAGACTTCTTAGCACGAGTCACAACAGCTTTTTGGCTAGCAATAGTTGATAATTCAGCTCTTGCTTCTTCCATTAATTTGTTGTTTTGACTTGCTGCACCAAGACCAATATTCAGCGAAATTTTTTCAAGTTTTGGAAGTTGCATTGAAGATTTGTAACCAAATTCTTTTTGCAATTCTGGAACGATTTTTTCGCGATAGATAGTTTCAAGACGTGTCATCACTGTGCCTCTATAGGGTTTCGTTACACTTTTTGCAGTGGCGTTGTTTTTTGCCTTCTGCTGTATAACGGTATCCCACTCTTGTTGGTTTTGCGCATGAAGGGCAAACTACCATGAGGTTGGATACGTGAATAGGCATTTCTTTTTCTACAATGCCGCCAGGTTCGCGCATATATGGGTTTGGTTTAACGTGACGTTTAGAAACGTTCACTTTTTCAACCAAAACACGATCACTTTTACGCAAAACCTTCACTACTTTGCCAATTTTGCCAATATCTTTACCGGTGACGACCATTACTTTAT
>CAYJDN010000291.1:0-2820 GCA_964368925.1 uncultured Desulfovibrionaceae bacterium
ATTAATTGTTAATAAACCATCTAATTGAGTATTACCCTGTAGAGTAAATGTATCCCAACCAGCACCCATATCAATGGTAGTATCAGCTAGTTTGTTTGTGATGCCGTTTGTTCCGATTGTTATAAAATCATTGTTTGCACCGCCATCAATGGTTAGTGCGTGCGTTGTATTTATTTTATCAATAGTAATCTTATTACCATCACCTATACCACCTACAGCTGTACTTGTTCCCGCATTAATGTATATTGAGCCAGTTCCACCTGTAGCATCTGAGCTTATATTTTTAATGTGAATAGTATCGTCACCATCGAAACCATCTTCTAAACCACCTTCTAAATGAGGCCTAATCCCAAAATAGCTATTTGCATCTTTTAAACTAAGACTCTCTATAGTAATGCTTGTAGCTAAATTACTTTTATTATGAATTCCAGTATTGGTATTAGAGTCAACAGATGTAAAAGCAAAAGTGTTTGCCATATTTTCATCAATATTTATAGTGCCATCTTTAAAATTCTCAATTTCTAGAGTATTTGTTGAACCCGTACCTGCAAGGTTTAAATTAGCCACATTAAAAATAGATATATTATCGTGAGTACCTGATGACAAACTAAGATTGATGTCAGCAAAGGCTTCGATGCTACCATAGCCATCGATGCCACCATAGCCCCCATTAATGATGTTTATATCATGAGTCCCAATCCCTAAATCAAGATCCAAACTCTTAAAAGATTCAAGATCAATATCTGTGTCGACGCCTGAGAAACGGGTCAAATCGATTACGAGATTTGCCTCAGAGTGATCAATATTAATTGTTTTTTTGCCAGTAATACTGGACTCGATTAGGCCCAAGGAATTATCAATTGTTACTGTATTTTCACCCAAAATGTGCTTAATATTAACTTCGTCATCTCCCCCACCGAGTCCGATAGCTAAATTATTACTCATTCCTTCAAATTTAATAGTGCCAATTGTAAGTATGTCGTTACCACTATCACCAGAGGCATCTAAAGCAATTTGAAGATCATTATTTTGTATATTATAAGTTCCAATATAGACGGCATCATTACCAGCAGCTGTATTAATGCTCATATTGTTAAAGATACTGCCAATATCAAAGTTAGTTTCATAATCAGCAAGGTTACTGCTACCAGCATTTATTGTATCATCACTAGATAGAGTGATAATACCAGCAGATGATTTAGATAGTGCATCGCTAGCATCTACAATTCCAGTTATAGTAGTATTTTCAGCAAAATTAATTATATTAGTTCCACTAGTATTTAGAGTTTTAATAGCATAACCAGTCCAATTGGCATCAAAATTGATTGTATTCGTGCCATCCCCTAAGTTTGCTTCTACTACCGCATTGCTTGGAACTGCTACACCATGTAGCGTTAGTGCATTATGGAATGTAAGTACATCGTCACCACTTCCAGAGCTTATCTCTACTTTGCCTAATGTAGTGCTATAAACATTAAAGAAACTATTTCCATCTGAGGCGCTGTTTGCTGTTAGGTAAGTTGAGCTATCACTATTTGTAAGATTAAAAGTATTAGAACCAGTATTAGCCTCCAGTACTGTATTGACTAAATTAGAGTATATCTTATTGTTACCCGCACCCATGTCAATAGTACTTTCCTCAAGTTGCGTTGTTTCATCAGATTGGAAATAAATTGTGTCATCACCATCACCTAAATTTATATTCGTGTTACGCATAAGAGTGATGTTCTCATTGAAAAATATTGTATTAATGCTATTCGCAGCACTTTCAATAGTAGAGAAATTCGTTATACTGTATAAATTCACTGTATTTGTGCCTTCACCTAATTGAATGCTTGTATTTTCAATTCCCTGCCAAAAAGCTAATGCATCAACACCGTCGCCAAGTTCAACACGTGAATTAATAGATTTAACTTCTTTAAATTCAATAGTATTATCACCAGCTCCCTTAATGTACGAATTCTCGACGAAGGCAGGAGCATCAATGTCTCCAAATGTTAATGTATTTGTGCCAGCGCCTAAGTCTATAGTAGGAGTCCCTAAAGGATTTGAAGGAGAATAATCGCCAATAAGACCACTTTTTATATATAAATCATCATTACCTGAACCAAGTGTGAAAGTTGAATTATTTACATCAGATTCTGTTTCTATATCAATATCATTATTGCCAGTTCCTGTAACTGTCATAAAGTCAAAATTTGAGCCATTCACTACTAATTTATTCGTGCCAGCGCCTAAGTCTATAGTAGAATTAGTAACTCCACCATTCAAATTAAGAGCATCATCACCTGTTCCAGTCTTGATAATTGCTTGATTCGCTACACCACCAATTGTTAATTTATTCGTGCCAACGCCTAAGTCTATAGTAGAAGTATACGCTCCATCATTCAAATTAAGAGTATCATCACCTGTTCCAGCTTTGATAGTTGCATTTGTCAGATTACCGTCAATTGTTAATACATTCGTGCCATCGCCTAAATTTATTGTAGGTTCAGCAGAACTCAAATTGCCAATCATACCACTTTTTATATATAAATCATCATTACCTGAACCAAGTGTGAAAGTTGAATTATTTACATCAGATTCTGTTTCTATATCAATATCATTATTGCCAGTTCCTGTAACTGTCATAAAGTCAAAATTTGAGCCATTCACTACTAATTTATTCGTGCCAGCGCCTAAGTCTATAGTAGAATTAGTAACTCCACCATTCAAATTAAGAGCATCATCACCTGTTCCAGTCTTGATAATTGCTTGATTCGCTACACCACCAATTGTTAATACATTCGTGCCATCGCCTAAGTCTATTGTAGGCTCAGT
>CAYJDN010000292.1:0-2816 GCA_964368925.1 uncultured Desulfovibrionaceae bacterium
TTAGGATTAATGCTCAGTGCAGGAGAAGTGCCAAGAATAGCAGGAGCATTCGGAATGGACACATCGACAAAAGCGAATGTAGTAGGAGTAGCACACACAGCATCATTAGCAATGAGCATGACAAAAAACATTAAACAAGTAATAACGAAATAAAAAATTCAAATATAACTTCAAATAAAAATAAAATTCAATAGATGAGGTGATGGATATAACAAATGAAGATAAAAAGATAAAAACCAAAACACAATTGACAATGGGAAGTCTGTTTGACGGAATAGGCGGATTTCCACTCGCAGCAATACGAAATGGAATAATCCCTCTATGGGCATCTGAAATAGAAAAATTCCCTATAGAAGTAACCAAATATCACTTCCCAGACATGCTTCATGTCGGTGACATAACAAAGCTAAAAGGCGATGAATTACAGCCTGTAGACATAATCACAGGCGGGAGTCCTTGTCAGGATCTTAGCATTGCCGGAGCAAGAAAAGGACTACAAGGAGAACGTTCAGGGCTATTTATGGAACAAATACGAATAACAAAAGAATTGAGGGAGGAGGACAAAAAGCGTGGCAGAACAGCTAACTTTATTCGACCAAGATACCTTGTTTGGGAAAATGTCCCGGGAGCATTCTCATCAGCCGAAGGAGAAGATTTCCATGCCGTTCTCGAAGAGATCGTCAAAATACACAAAAGCACTTTGCATGTGCCTCGACCTATCGATGGGAAGTGGCAACCTTCTGGGGGAATCATATTGGCAAATGAATTTAGCCTTGCTTGGCGAGTTCTTAATGCCCAATACTGGGGAGTCGCCCAAAGGCGCAAAAGAATCTATCTTATCGCAGATTTTGGTGGAACAACCGCACCCAAAATATTATTTGAGTAAGATAGCATGTGCAGGAATATTGCGTAGAGCAAAAGAAAGAGGAAAAGAACTTCCGAAGCAATTAAAAGATGCTCTTATGATACAAGCAGGATTAATAGAACCGACAATACATGAATATATAACAGACAAAGAAAAAATGTTATGCCTTGCAGATCAGGGTGGCGAAAGAATGGATGTTGAAGAAAATATAACACCGACATTAAGAGCAAGTATGAGCGGTCATCCACCACTTGTGCCACAGCCGATGGTAATGGCAATTACAAAGCCTAATGCTGAAATATTAGACGGAGTATCACCAACTGTAACTGCATCAAGTGGAATGGGCGGTGGAAATGTACCTGTGCTGATATCGGAAGAAGTTGAGCTCTATGATAATCACGCGAGAGACTGTAGGTATAACGGTCCACTGAAAGTAGCACCAACTCTTGCAAGCGTGATGGGGCAAGGAGGTAACAATGTTCCTCTTGTAAAAACACAGCCTAAAAGCTATTGTATAGCAGCTAACACAATAAATAGAGATGCTAAAAATGGTGGAAATGGACTCGGTTGTCAAAGTGATATATCGTATACATTAACAACTGGGGATATACATTCAGTTTATGTAAATCAGGACAAGTGTATAGTAGGGCCGATGAATGAAAGCAAAAAACTAAAACTTTTCGGACAGTCATCATTCGGTGGCTATGATGATCAAGTAGCTACCTTAACAGCATCGGGTGGAAATAACGGAGGTGGTTCTGAAAACTTAGCACTAACAAGAAATCTTGTAAGAAGACTTACTCCACTTGAATGTGAAAGATTACAGGGATTTCCCGATGAATGGACTAACGTTCCGAGTGCTTCTGATAGTGCAAGATATAAAGCTTTAGGCAACAGTGTTTGCATACCTTGTGTAGAATTTGTAATGAATAAAATAGCTACTTTTTTAAGAAAAGAACAAATAGAAAGTGAGGACACGACATGTATATCTACCCCGAACACTTAAAATCAAAAGCAACGATATTTTTATGGGAACTTAGAAATATAGCAGTATTAGGGATATTAGTGTTGATCTCTGTATTTGCATTTTCACAAACCAAAACATTGATACCACTTGTATTAACAGCAGTGTATGGATTTTTGACTATTCAGTTTGAAGGAGTCAGCATTTTAGGATTTATCCAATCAGCTGTATCCTACTTTATATTCAAACAACAGCAATATGATTGGAGGATTTGAAGTGTTTAAAAAACAGAAAAAAGAAAAAAGGAATAAATCAACAAAAGCTTTATTGGGAATAGAAGAAATATCTGATTATAGCATCAAGACTAAACATGGAGATTTGGTGTTTTTTTTAATCAAACCAACAAACATCAGCGTACTATCTCAAAGCAGTGTGTCTGCAAGGATATATTCACTTATGACAGTGTTAAAAGGCATGGCAGAAATAGAGATGCTGTGCCTTAACTCAAAAGAAAACTTCGATGATAACAAAGCATATTTGAAGAAAAGATTAGAAGAAGAAAACAATCAGCAAATAAGAAAATTGCTACTTCTTGATAGTAACTATCTTGACCGGATGCAAATATCAATGGCAACAGCAAGAGAATTTTTGATAATAATTAGACTGAGAAATGAAAAAGAAAATGATATATTCCCATATCTATCGAGGATAGAAAAGTCATTAAAAGACCAAGGATTTATTTCGAAACGAGCTGATGAACATGATATGAAAAGAATCCTTGGTGTATATTTTGAACAAAATGTTACGACAGCAAAGTTTGAAGACTTTGATGGTGAGAGATGGGTTATATGAGAAAAAGAGATTTTTAGCAATCTCTTTTAAATGGACATATATTTATTTAACAAATTTATTTATCATCAATATAGCCTCTAATGAATTCTCCTGAAACAAGCACCGAACCAAATATTATCATCATCAAGAAAAATG
>CAYJDN010000293.1:0-2815 GCA_964368925.1 uncultured Desulfovibrionaceae bacterium
CTTCACCTTATGCAAGTTCTACAATTTACTTGTTCCTTGGTGGTTTTGTTATTGGTCTTGGTATGGAAAAATGGAATTTACACCGCCGTATTGCGCTTAACATTATTAACGTTGTTGGCTACCGTGGTCGTTATCAGATTGCTGGTTTTATGATTGCTACAGCATTTTTAAGTATGTGGGTGAGTAACTCAGCTACTGCAATTATGATGCTTCCAATCGCTCTTTCAGTTATCACATTAGTTGTTGATCAAGAAAACGCTGATCACCGCCGCTTTGCTACAGCATTATTACTTGCTGTTGCTTACGGTGCAAGTATTGGTGGTATTGGTACTCTTATTGGTACTCCTCCAAACGCTTTATTAAGAGCGTATCTTGAAGAACAATACCAAATTAGTATTGGCTTTGCTCAATGGATGATGCTTGGTGTGCCTGTTGCAGTTGCTATGCTTTTAGCTACTTGGGCTTGGTTATGTAGAAAACGTTTCTATCTTAACTCTGAATCATCAGAACAAGTTATTAAGAATGAATTAGCTAAATTAGGTAGCTGGAGCAAAGGTGAAAAATATGTTGCCATTATCTTCACATTAACAGCTGTTAGCTGGGTTTTCCTACCAGTATTAAAAGGTTTTGCTCCTTTCTTAAATGATACTATCGTTGGTATGTCAGCGGCTATTTTACTTTTCATTATTCCAGTTGACGTGAAAAAACGTGAATTCTTAATGGATTGGAAAACTGCGAACACTCTTCCTTGGGGTACATTAGTTCTCTTTGGTGGTGGTTTGTCACTTGCGAGTACAGTAACACGTTCTGGTCTTGCAGATTGGATTGCTGTAAGCCTTGGTGGCCTAGCTGGTGTTTCTGCTCTTATCATGATTCTTATTATCGTAACTGTTATCATCTTCTTAACAGAACTTACCTCTAACACAGCTACTGCAGCAGCATTCCTACCACTTATGGGTGCATTAGCAGTAACTCAAGGTATTCCACCAGAAGTATTTGCTGTTCCAACTGCGGTTGCTGCTAGCTGTGCATTCATGATGCCTGTTGCAACACCTCCAAACAGTATTGTTTTTGGTAGCGGACACGTGCCGATTTCTGAAATGATTAGAGCTGGTTTAGTATTGAACATCGTTGGTGTATTTGTTGTTACCTTCCTTTGTTTCCTCATTATTCCATACCTCACATAATTCATTAAAGAATTATCAATAATAAAAAGGGAAGTTCTATGCTTCCCTTTTTTTATGACATATTTTGTAACAAAACTTATGAGATTTTGTTACATTGCAATTCTTATTTGCTTGATTAAATACTTGCGAATTAAATTTAAATTCATTATAATTCCTTTGCTAGAAGTGAGTAGCTTTATATAATTTTTTTATGTAAACTATTATACTATTTATGCTTTTTTATTATTTATAACAAAACGAGGAATGTGTATGCAGGCACCAGAAAAAAATATTGGCTTTGATCTTGTACGTGTTACTGAATCAGCAGCTCTATCTTCAGCACGTTGGTTAGGACGTGGAGAAAAGGAAAAAGGCGACGGCGCCGCAGTTGACTCAATGCGTCTATCATTTCAAACGCTTGATATAAAAGGTAAAGTTATTATTGGTGAGGGCGAAAAAGACGAAGCTCCTTTACTTTATAATGGTGAAGAAGTTGGCTCTGGTGAAGGGCCAGCGCTTGATATTGCCGTCGACCCTGTTGAAGGCACAAGCCTTTTAGCCTATGGTAGAGCAAATGCTATTTCTGTTATTGGCGCTTGTCCAGCTGGTTTTATGTATAATCCTGGGCCAAGTTTTTATATGCAAAAGCTCGTTGTGTCCGCTGCGGCACGTAATGTTATCGATTTAGACGCACCAGTAAACGACAATTTGCAAAATATCGCAAAGGCTATAGGCAAAGATATTCAAGATTTAGTTGTTTTTGTTCTCGATAAACCACGTCATAAAGATCTCATTAGAGATATTCGCCAAGCTGGTGCAAGAATTATGCTCCATACCGACGGCGACGTATCTGGCGCACTAATGGTATGCGACCCGAATACCGATGTTGACGTGATGATGGGCACTGGTGGCACTCCTGAGGGCGTTATCGCCGCTTGCGCTATTAAAGGCATGGGCGGGCAAATGCTCGCAAGATTAGATCCGCAATCATTCGTAGAAAAAGAAGCTATAGAACTTGCAGGAACCGATACTAGAGAAATTTTGTCAGTTGAAACTATGATTAAAGGCGATGATTCTTTCTTCGCAGCAACTGGTATCAGCGGCGGCGACTTATTGAAAGGTGTGAAATATACTGGTAACGGTGCAATAACTCAATCTATGGTTATACGTGCTAAAACAGGTACTTTCCGCTATATCGAATCTCATCACAACTGGGACAGATTAATGAAATTCTCTGCTGTAAAGTATGATTAATATTTATTGTACATATTGTTAAATATTGTTATTTAATGTGAATAAATGAGTATATTTGTAATAGAATATACTCATTTTTTTGTGCTCTGATTAAGTGTGGAGAAATGGAAAAGTTTTTCTTTTTTATCTCCTCTTAGGGCGCATAAGAATTTGCCCTGTTGTAACTCATGCGCTTTGTGATTTATGCAAAATGCTATAATTGATGTTGACTAGAAATGGTATACCAATAACATTTCTTCTTAAAGTTTAGTGGGAGGGTGACATTTTAAAAAGGCATGGACTCCACGGGCTTCGCCCTCTGAGTGACGTAAGGAAGAAAAATTTAATAGTATTAACTCATTTTTCTTAGTCATTCAGAGCCCTTATTTCTCTGTTTTGCGAAGTAAAACAGCAAG
>CAYJDN010000294.1:0-2814 GCA_964368925.1 uncultured Desulfovibrionaceae bacterium
TTCAAAATCTCTTGCACGAGCAAAGGGCAAAGACATAAGTAATGCTCTTGAAATATTAGCAAAGTTACTTATTGATAATACTACAAGCTTATTAACAGAATCTGCAAAAGATATAGAAAAAGCTATTGAAAAAAACATGTCTATACACGATCAACAAAGATTAAAATTAGACGAAAATATCATAAAAGAAATGTCAGAAGCGTGCATTTATGCCGCAAATTATCCGCACCCAATCAATATTACAGAAGAACAATGGCAACAAGCCAATGGCCTTGTGATTGGTAAAATGCGTGTGCCTCTTGGAGTTATTGCGATAATTTATGAATCTCGCCCAAATGTGACTATTGATGCCGCTATTCTTTGCCTAAGAGCTGGTAATGCTGTCATTCTGCGTGGCGGCTCTGAAGCCATACACGCCAATACAGCTTTGTCAAAACTGCTTAGCCAAGCTTTAGAAGAAGCGAATTTACCAGCCAAAGCGGTACAAATTGTTCCCACGACTGATAGAGAAGCTGTGCAGATTATATGCAAACTGCATGAATATATTGACGTTCTTATCCCTCGTGGCGGCGAAAGCCTTATTCGAGCAGTCACCGAACAAGCCACTATGCCTGTGTTGAAGCATTTCAAAGGCGTGTGTCATATGTTCATAGAAAAAACCGCAAAGCTTGACGCCACAATCCCATTAGTACTCAATTCTAAAGTGCAAAGACCATCTGCTTGCAATGCCTTAGAATGTTTACTTATTCAAAGTGAAATTGCTACAAATTACTTACCAAAAGTTGTTGAAGCTCTCACAAATGCTGATGTTGAAATGCGCCTTTGCTCACGCTCTTATAGCTTGTTAGATTCAAAAAAATTACTCAATAAAAAAACAATTAAAGCAAACGAAGAAGACTTTGGTCAAGAATTCCATAATCTTACCCTAGCTATTCGCCTTGTCGATTCTTATGAAGACGCACTTGCTCACATCAATCAATATGGTTCTAATCACACTGAATGTATTTGCACGCAAGATATTGATATGAGTCGTAATTTCACAAAAGACATTGATGCTTCTCTTGTGCTTACTAATTCTTCCACTCGTTTTAATGACGGCGGACAGCTTGGACTTGGTGCAGAAATTGGAATTTGCACTTCTAAGCTTCATTCTTACGGTGTTATGGGAATAAAAGAGCTTACCACCACAAAATATGTAGCTAGTTCAGATTATTTAGAAAGAATTTAATTTTTTTCTCATTCATTCTTTTGCGCTTTTTCTTTGAAAATTCCACAAAAGCTCTTTCTTTAGGCTGTGTTTGTAAATTAAGAGCTTTTGCTTTTTGGCAAGGAGCAAAACAATCTAAAATCTTTTTGATTGACACAATGCGCTTTTTATGAAAAAGTTTATAAAATATTTTGTTTAACTGTAGAAAATACAGGAAGGAAAAGTATGGCGAAAGAAGACGCTATTGAAATCGACGGCACAGTGCAAGAAGCTTTGCCTAATGCTATGTTCAGAGTAGAATTAGAAAATGGACATAATGTGCTTGCGCATATTTCAGGAAAAATGCGAAAGTTCTACATTCGTATCCTCCCAGGCGATAAGGTTAAAGTCGAACTTTCACCCTATGACCTCACACGTGGTCGCATAACTTATCGTATGAAATAGATTTCTAAAACAAATCCAATCATTTATAAAAGGGGCAATTTTGCCCTTTTTTTAGAACTTTTTTCTAAAAATGCTCTTGAAATCAATAAATACTAATGAGTGTTTCTAGACAGCAAATTAACTACTCTATTTTGCGATACTATTTCTGCATTATTTCTTTTGCACTCTATATAATAGGATAAAAATATGGCTCTAATAAATCAATACCCCACCATGCAAGACCCTATTTTCCTTATGGATTCTAGCTTATTTGTCTTCAAAGGCTATTATGGAAATATGAAGATGACAAGGACAGATGGCTTCCCAACGGGCGCTATTTATAGTGTTGTGCGCACCCTATTGAAAATTATCAAAGAAGAAGAGCCAAAATATTTTTCTTTTGTGCAAGACGGTAGTAGTAAAGAAAATTTCCGTAAAGATATTTATCCTTTATATAAAGCGAACAGACAAGCGACTCCTGAAGAACTCACTATGCAATTTGAACCTATAAGCGAATTTGTGCATGCGCTTGGTTTACATACGGAAGTTGCGAAAGCCTATGAAGCTGATGATTGCATTGCTTCGCTTGCAAAGCATCATCGTGACACAAACACTATAGT
The DNA here is from genome assembly GCA_964368925.1 of uncultured Desulfovibrionaceae bacterium. GTDB lineage: Bacteria > Desulfobacterota > Desulfovibrionia > Desulfovibrionales > Desulfovibrionaceae > CAYJAZ01. The sequence continues at coordinate 2,251 of CAYJDN010000294.1, forward strand.
CATTGTTGGCATAGACAAAGATTTGAAGCAATGCTTGCATCCCTCTGTTTTTATGTGGGATCCATCTGGTAAAGAGTCTAAGATTTTTACCTTAGATGCTTTTAGAGAAAACACAGGCTTAGAGCCGCATCAATGGGCTGATATTCAAGCAATTATTGGCGACACGAGCGACAACATACCCGGTATTCGTGGCATTGGTGAAAAGACAGCAGAAAAAATATTCAAAGATTTCCCTAACCTTGAAGCTATTCGTGATAATTTCGATGCAATGCCTGATAAAATAAAATCAAAATTTGAAGGCAATTTAGACGCCATGTTTATGTATAGAGAATTGACCACCCTTGACGTAACATGCTGTAAAGATATCAAAAAAGAAGATTTACGACTCAAAGGAGTTGATTATGATGCTTGCATGCAATTTTTTGCAAGCTATCAAATGCCCTCCTTACAAAAAGAATTTGATAGACTTGTGCAAAAAGGCGTGCTCATCACAAGAGATGGCACTATTATTCAGAAAAAAGAAAATATTGAAGAAATTCAGTCACAAAATGAATCTCTTTCTCT
>CAYJDN010000295.1:0-312 GCA_964368925.1 uncultured Desulfovibrionaceae bacterium
TCTTCTTTTGAAGCTAAAATAAGCTGACTTGTTACTAATATTTTTGGAACTTTGGTGAAATTATCAATAAATTCACCATAATCAAGGGCTATGCCAACAATATCAATTTCACCATTATAAAGAGCTTCGAGCGCTTCAATATAATTATATTCAACAAATTCAAATTCAAAATTAGAATAGTGCTGTGCTCTTAATAAAATTTCATAGCCAAAGCCTTTTCGATCTAAAGAATCAAGATTGTTGATTACGCCGTAGTTTTTGTCATAGGCGACTTTAATTTTTATTTTATCAGGATTCTGCGTGGTGGCGAAA
>CAYJDN010000295.1:322-2803 GCA_964368925.1 uncultured Desulfovibrionaceae bacterium
TATTTGAATTTTTTTCTTGCGCAAAGTGGGCGGTCTGAGAAAAAAAGACCACCAATGCTATAGCAAATACTCTTGAAATGAAAATAGCAAACCGATTAAACATCTTCTACACCTTTCTTTGTATAAGCATATTAACCTTCTTTCTTTATAACTTCAAAGCATTAAAATATCAAGTGAAAATAGGGGAGTAATCCTAAAAAAAATAAGGATATATGAATGATAGCCTAGGTTTAATACATGAAAAAATAAAAAATACATACAATAATGCGTAAAAAAATATAAAAAATATAAAAAATATAAAAAAATCTACAAAATGGATAAAAATCTCAAAATGGATAAAATGTACAAAATGAATAAAAATCACAAAAAAAGGCGCAAAATTTTGCGCCTTTAAGGATGATAAGGTTAATAATTATTTATATTCTGGTAAGCCAGCAGCTTTCAAGTAATTGTTTACTGTGTCTTTACCACCTAAGAAGCCCATCATTTCAGGCCATACTGTTTTCTTTGAAGCTTCAGCCCATTTGTCTTCATCTTCAATTACGTCAAATTGTACGCCTTGAGCTTCTAATTCAGCTTTTACACGTGCAACGTTTTCATAACCAAAAGCTAAAGTATAGAGTTGTGCATCTAAAGCAGCTTCTACGAGGATTTCTCTTTCGTTATCATCAAGTGATTGATAGAGTTCTTCGCTGATAAGTAATGGTTGTAAGTGGTATGTGTAGTGAGTGTATGAAATGTATTTTTGATTAGCTTCGTTGAATTTTACCGCTTGGAAAGTGATAATACCCATACATTGGCCATCTACAACGCCTTGTTGTAAAGCTGTAAAGGTTTCTGACCAAGAGATAGCAACAGGGTTTGCGCCCCATGATTTGTAGCTTTCAATAAATACAGTGTTTTGTGGAACACGGAATTTCATGCCTTTTACGTCAGCTATTGTTTTGATTGGACGTTTTGAGTTAGAGATATGTCTATAATCGTTGTAAACCCAACCAAGAATACGGAAACTAGCTTCTTTTGTTGTGTAGCTATTTAAGATTTCTTGAGCTTGGCCAGTTGTACCTTTAACAACAGCTTCCATGTTAGGGAAGATGTATGGTAATGTAACAACGCCGAGTTTTTCTACGAATGGCACAGCGTTACCAACGCCAACAACAGCCATATCAAGGCTATTTGCAGCCACGTTTTGAATCATTTCAGATTCGTCACCTAATTGTCCTGATGGGAAGAGGTCAATCATAAGTTCGCCATTAGAACGATCTTTTACGATTTGTTGGAAACGTAGACCGAAAGCGCCCATTTCGCCTTCAAGTGGATCGCCAAGACCCATAATAAAGGTACGTTTTGCTTCAGCCACAAAAGGGTTAGCCAACAAAATTGCTGTCATGGCTACAGATAAACACAATTTAATCATAAATACTCCTTAGATCAGTTGTTCTTTATTTTGTGAGTCTATGCATGAAATCATAGACTCTTCAACCTATAGTCAAGTTTATCTTCTTCTTTATCAGTTACCAAACATATTTGGTAAGAAGGTAGCAATTGGTGGGAATAGTACGATAAGGAAGATAACACCTATCGTGACCGCACAGAAAGGCAGCGCCTTTAGTGATATTTCTTCTAGGGTTGAACCTGAAATACCAGAGGCAATAAACATGTTTTCGCCAAGCGGTGGGGTGGAGAAACCAACACCACAACAACATACAAGCACAACACCAAAGTGGATTGGATCAACGCCTAATGCTTCCATAACTGGTAATAAAACTGGGGTAACAAGCAAGATAATTGCAAGTGTTTCCATGAACATACCAAATATTAGAAGAATAAATACAACGCAGAACCAAATAATGTATACTTCAGTTGTAATACCTAAGATACCGTTTACGATAACGTCAGGAATACGGTTTTGTACTAATATACGTCCGAAAACGTAAGCTGTAAACATGATAACTAGAACACGGCCAGCCATCCAAGATGTTGTTTGAAGAGCTTGTTGTAATTGGTGGAAAGTAAGTTCTTTGTGGATAACAAAACCTACGAATACTGTATAGAAAACAGCAACAACAGCAGCTTCAGTTGGGGTAAAGATACCGCCATAAATACCACCTAAGATGATAACTGGAGCAAGAATCGACCAGAAGCCGTCTTTCAAAGCGTGACGCATAGCATGTGGATCACGATCTCTAAGTTCAGGATCAATTTCCATATGTCTACATTGATAACGGTGCATTAATGCAAGGCCTACTGTGATAAGTATACCAGGAATAATACCCGCTAAGAATAGCTTTGTAATAGATTCTTGTGATGTGATACCATAAATAACGAAAGGAATACTTGGTGGAATGATGATACCAACACCACCAGCAGTAGCGGCAGAAGCGCCAGCATACGCATTGTTATAGCCTCTTTTCATCATCGCAGGAATCATAATCATACCAACAGCAGCAGTCGTAGCTGGGCCTGAGCCTGAAATAGCAC
>CAYJDN010000296.1:0-2789 GCA_964368925.1 uncultured Desulfovibrionaceae bacterium
ATCAACTATAGAACATTTAAGCCTGAGAGAGATGGCTTATTTTGTGCAAAAATCTTCGGACCTGTAAAAGATTACGAATGTAACTGCGGTAAGTATAAAAGAATGAAACACCGTGGTATTGTTTGTGAAAAATGTGGTGTTGAAGTTATTGCTTCTAAAGTTCGTCGTGAACGTATGGGTCACATCGAATTGGCTGCACCTGTTGCACATATCTGGTTCTTGAAAACTTTGCCATCTAAAATCGGTACTTTACTTGATATGACAATGGCAGATTTAGAAAAAGTTCTCTATTTCGATTCTTTCATTGTGCTTGATCCAGGCCCAACAAATCTTCAAAAATTCCAAGTTATTTCAGAAGATCAATATTTCAATCTCATAGAAAACTACAATGAAGATTCATTCACTGTCGCTATGGGTGCAGAAGCTATTCGCTCTTTATTAGAAGAATTAAACTTAGAACAATTAAAAATTGACTTGCGTGAAGAATCTCTTACAACAAAGAGCCAAACTCGTAAGAAAAAAATTACTAAGCGTTTAAAAATCGTTGAAGCATTCTTAGAATCTGGCAACAAACCAGAATGGATGATCATGGAAGTTATTCCAGTTATTCCACCAGAATTACGTCCACTTGTACCACTTGATGGCGGGCGTTTTGCTACTTCTGATCTCAACGAACTCTATCGCCGTGTTATCAACCGTAACAATCGTTTGAAAAGACTAAAAGAGCTTGGTGCGCCTGAAATTATTATCCGTAACGAAAAGCGTATGCTCCAAGAAGCTGTTGATGCTTTATTCGATAATGGTAGACGTGGCCGTGCAATTACTGGCACAAACGGTAGAGCGTTAAAATCACTTTCTGACATGATTAAAGGTAAGCAAGGGCGTTTCCGTCAAAACTTACTTGGTAAGCGTGTTGACTATTCTGGCCGTTCCGTTATCGTTGTTGGTCCTAAATTGAAATTACATCAATGCGGACTTCCAAAGAAAATGGCGCTCGAACTCTTCAAACCATTCATTTATTCTCAATTAGAAGCGCAAGGTTATGCAAGCACAATCAAGAGCGCTAAGAAGATGGTGGAAAGAGAAGAACTCGTAGTATGGGATATCTTATCAGAAGTTGTGCGTGAATATCCAATTCTTCTAAACCGTGCACCTACCTTGCACAGATTAGGTATTCAAGCTTTTGAACCATTACTTGTTGAAGGTAAGGCTATTCAGCTTCACCCACTCGTATGTTCTGCTTACAACGCAGACTTTGACGGTGACCAAATGGCTGTTCACGTTCCTTTATCTGTTGAAGCACAGATTGAGTGTCGTGTTCTTATGATGAGTACAAACAACGTGCTATCTCCTGCGAACGGTTCACCAGTTATTATTCCATCTCAAGATATTGTTCTTGGTCTTTATTATATGACTGCTGAGCGTTCATTTAGTAAGGGTGAGGGCATGGTATTCTCTGGTCCTTGGGAAGTAATTTCTGCATTCGACGCAAAAGAAGTTGAAATGCACGCAAGAATTAAAGTTCGTATGCCTGATGGCGTGATTTATGAAACAACACCAGGCCGTGTAATGGTTTCTGAAATCATTCCAACTGAGCTTAGTTTCCAAAACGTGAACTGCGTTCTTACAAAGAAAGCAATAGCAAAGCTTGTTGATACTTGTTATCGTGAAGCGGGCATTAAAGCGACTGTTCTTCTTTGTGATAGACTTAAAGATCTAGGTTATGAAAACGCTACTCGTGCTGGTATTACTATCGGTGTGAAAGATCTTATCATTCCAGATGCGAAAAAGAAAATTATTGAAGTTGCAACAAATGAAGTAGAAGAAATCGAAAAGCAATACCGTGAAGGTATCATTACTGCAACTGAAAAATATAACAAAGTTGTTGATGTTTGGACAAAGGCTACTAACGATGTTTCAAACGAAATGAGCAAAGAAATCTCTACAGATATTATGACAGATTCAAAAACTGGCAAGACTGAACTTAATCCTTCATTCAACCCAATCTTTATGATGTCAAATTCTGGTGCTAGAGGTAACCAAGACCAAATGCGTCAGCTTGCTGGTATGCGTGGTTTGATGGCGAAACCATCTGGTGAAATTATTGAAACTCCAATTACAGCTTCATTCCGTGAAGGCTTAACAGTTCTTCAATACTTCACTTCTACTCACGGTGCTCGTAAAGGTCTTGCTGATACTGCGCTAAAAACTGCGAACTCAGGTTATTTAACACGTCGTTTAGTTGACGTTGTTCAAGACGTTATTGTTGGCGATCACGATTGTGGTACTGTTGACGGTATCGAAATGACTGCGCTTATTGAGGGTAATGAAGTAAAAGTTCCATTACGTGAACGTATTATGGGGCGTGTGCTTCTATATCCTGTTTATGATCCTGCAAATCCATCAGAAATAGTTGTTGAAGAAAACTCTATTGTTGATGATGTTGTAGCTGATAAAATCGATGAAGCAGCTGTAACTATGGTAACAATTCGTTCAGCACTTACATGTCAATCTGAACGTGGTATTTGTGCTATGTGTTATGGACGAGATCTTGCTCGTGGCCATGTTGTAAACATTGGTGAAGCAGTTGGTACTATAGCCGCTCAATCAATCGGTGAACCAGGAACTCAGCTTACCATGCGTACATTCCACATTGGTGGTACTGCGTCTACAGGTACTGTTTCTCGTTCAAGCTATGAAGCGCAATACACTGGTAAGATTATCCTTAATCGTGTACAAAGCGTAACAAATAAAGAAGGCGTTGAACTTGTTCTTTCAAAAAGTGCTCA
>CAYJDN010000297.1:0-2771 GCA_964368925.1 uncultured Desulfovibrionaceae bacterium
TAGCCATAGACCAAAAGTTGATTAACAAAGGAATTATCATGCGTAAATTTGAAACTTTAGTGCTTCTTTCTCCTGAATTGACAGTAGAAGAACGCGAAACCACTCTTGCTACACTTGTTGGTGTTATAGAGCGTGAAGGCGGCGTTATGGAAAATGCCGACCATTGGGGAATGCGTGAACTTGCGTATCCAGTACGTAAACACATGCGTGGCTATTATGTTCGCCTCGTATACGACGCACCGCCAGCTCTTATTGCTGAACTTACTCGTATTATCCGTATTACAGAAAACGTGTTCAAATTCGTTACTGTAAAACTAGACGAAGCTAAAACTGAAACAGCTGTTGAAGCTGCACCAGAAGCAGGAGAATAATAATGTCATCATTCCGTAAAAAATTTACCCCACGCCGTAAGTTTTGCCGTTTCTGTGCAGATAAAAACTTACCTTTATCATACAAAAACCCTGAAATCTTAAAAGATTTCCTTACAGAACGTGGCAAAATTGTTGCACGCCGTATTACAGGCACATGTGCGAAGCACCAACGTGCACTCACAACTGAAATCAAACGTGCTCGCCAAATGGCTTTACTTTTCTATACTTCTGCACATTCAAGCGAAGTTCTTAAAAAGACAAACATATAGTAGGGAGCCCTTATGAAAATTATACTCCGTGCAGACGTTGAAAACTTAGGGCAACTTGGCGATATCGTTGATGTAGCTCCTGGCTATGGTCGTAACTATCTTCTTCCACAAGGTTTAGCAATGCTTGCTTCTGCAACAAACCTCAAAAATTTTGAACTTGAACGCAAAAAACTTCAAGCTAAAATGGATGAAGTTCGTGCACAAGCTCAATCTATTGCTGACAAATTAGAAAATTACGTTCTCACAATCACAATGCGTGTTGGTGATAATGATAAATTATACGGTTCAGTTTCTACTCATACTATTGCTGATTTACTTCTTGAAGCTGGTATTGAAATTGATCGTCGTCGTGTATTGCTTGACGCTCCATTACGTACTCTTGGCGAACATCCAGTTCGTGTACGTTTACACGCTGACATCATTCCTGCTATGATTGTTAACATCGTAGCAGAAGATAGAAATTATGAAGAAGCTGCTCCTGTAGCTGAAAAAGTAGAAGAAGTTGTTGAAGAAGCGGTTGAAGCACCAATAGCTGAAGATGCCTAATTCCAACTTTCCACCTTTATTTGCAAATAGTGCCGAAGGCGAATCATTAGATTTGCCTCTCGGCACTAATTCGTTTAACAATCAAGACGAATCGCTAGCAAATAAAGAGAGTCAATTTCTTTCACGTGAGCAAAGGGCAGAGCGTGATCTTTTAGAGCGAGTGCCGCCGCATAGTATTATTGCTGAAAAAGCTATTATTGGTGGTGTTTTCCTTGACTCACGTATTTTAAACTCGCTTATTGAAATTATTGTTCCTAATGATTTTTATGTTCCAGCAAACCGCATATTATTTCAAGCATTTGTAGATTTATACAGGGCTTCAAAGCCAATTGACGTAAATTCGCTCCTCATTCATTTAGAGGCTCATGGTCAATTAGAGAGTTCTGGTGGTGCTGTTTATCTTTCAGAGGTGGCGGAATCGTACACGAGTGAAGAAAGTGCGAAACACTATGCTGAAATTGTGCGTGATAAGTCTATGCAAAGGGATCTTATTGCTGCAAGTGCGAAAATCATAGGCGAGAGTTATAGTCCTGCTGTTATTGTTGATGAGCTTTTGAACTCTTCCGAACAGGCGATTTTCTCGATTTCTGAACGTAAATCGAACAAGGGTTTTGAGTCTATTGGTGCTCTTACTGAAAAAATATTTCAAATAGCCACAGAAAGAAAAGATCAAGATACCTCTATTACAGGTATTCCAACGACTTATCGTTTGTTAGATCACATGACTGCTGGCTTACAGAAGCAAGATCTTATTATTCTTGCGGCTCGTCCTGGTATGGGTAAGACGGCTTTTGCGTTGAACCTTGCTATTAGGGCGGCAATTCATAGTAATACTAGTGTTGCTATTTTTTCATTAGAAATGAGTGCTTTGTCGCTTGCTGAACGTATGATTGCTCTATGGGCAAAGGTTGAGCTATCGAATTTGAAGCGTGGCAGGCTTGACGATACTGATTGGGTACGCTTGCAAGAGGCAGCTACTTCGCTTGAAGATGCGCCGATACACATTGATGACACAGCGGAATTGAACACGCTTGCGCTTAGGGCAAAGTGTCGCCGATTGAAAGCTCAACATGGTTTAGGGCTTGTTATTGTTGACTATTTGCAACTTATGCGTTCAAGCAGAACAGATTCTCGTGAACTTGAAATTTCAGATATTTCTCGTAACTTAAAGGCTTTAGCAAAAGAATTAGACATTCCTGTTTTGGCTCTTTCTCAGTTGAACCGTAAGGTTGAGGAGCGTTCTGACAAGCGTCCTATGCTTTCTGACTTACGTGAATCTGGAGCGATTGAGCAAGATGCGGATATTATTATGTTTATCCATCGTGAAGATGCACGTCAACCAGATAGAAGCTTGCATACGAACACGGCTGAACTGATTATTGGTAAGCACAGAAACGGCGCTACTGGTAGTTTAGAGCTTGCTTATTTACCGCAGTATACAGCTTTTGAAAATATGGATACACAAATTCGAGAATAAATTTCATATTTATGCATTTTTTACTTGACCTTTGTGTGAAAATCCTATACAAAATTTTTACCGCGGAGGAATGGTAGAGCGGTTGATTACAGCGGTCTTGAAAACCGC
>CAYJDN010000298.1:0-2770 GCA_964368925.1 uncultured Desulfovibrionaceae bacterium
TAATGGCGATGTAAGCAATCTTACAGTAACAAGCACAGGCGCAAGCACTATTAATGTAGTTTCAAATAGCCAATCTGATAATTTACAATTCACTCTTGGTACTGGCGATGACAGTGTGACATTAAACAAGGGTGCGAATAATTCTACGATTAATCTTGGCGATGGTGAAAATGATCTTGATATAAGTGGCGGTGTTGCTACAGGGTTAAACGTATTGACTGGTGCAGGTTCTAGCACGATTAAAGTTGATGCGACTGATGATTTACGCAATTTAGCATTTACACTTGGTTCTGGTGATGATGATGTCATCTTGCTTAAAGGTGCTTATGATTCCAATATAGCGCTTGGCGCTGGAGAAAATAAGCTTGATGTGAGTGGCAGTGGTGTTACTAATCTTACAGTATCAAGCGAAGGTTCTAGCACTATCATTATTGATTCGATTGATGTGGCTAGTGGTTTGAATTTCACTCTTGGCGCTGGCGATGATGATGTTGAAATAAAAGCAGGTGTCGGCAATTCTACTATTGATTTAGGTGGCGGCGAGAATGAGCTTGATATTACAGGTCTTGTAAATGAACTTACTATTTCAAGCAGTGGTTCTAGTATTATTGATATAGACTCAACAAATGCACTCACTAATTTGACGCTCAATCTTGGCTCTGGCGATGACGACATCATGCTCAATCAAAAAATTACTTTAGCAAATGACACTGATGTTTTTAATGCGAATATGGGCGCAGGAACAAACAATTTCACGATGGCAGGAACTTGGATACAAGGGCATTTCCACACTTCTCAAAATGCAGATGGACATGATATTCTTAATTTTAGCGAATTCAATACTGGCTCTATCAATACCTATGGTGGAAATGATAGCATTATAGTAGCAACTTCTTTCGGAGGAATGATTGATACTGGCGCTGGCGATGATTATGTTAAAACCGGTAGTTATAACTTTAGCAATGTCCATGATTTACGCTTAGACGGCGACAATGATACTGGCAATGACAGGTTTGAAGTTGAAAACATGACTACTTCGTATGAAATGGCGTTGGATGTCTATCTTGGGCATGGTGATGATGTTATTGACATTGGCACAATTACAGGTGGTAGTCTCACTTTTCAAGGTGGTGATGGAGATAAAACCATAACTATTGATGAGGCTAAACAAATAAATTTAACTTTGGGTAATGGAAATAACACGATACATATGGTAGATAGTTCTACTCAAAACTATACATTTGGCAATGGTAATAACCGTATAACCCTCGATGGCCAAAATAGCGTTCTTAATGCCACATTTGGAACTGGTACTAATCTTATAGATTTAGAACATATGTATTCTCTAAACCTTTTAGGCTTTGGTACAAATACTATAAATGTGAACACTTACGAAGGAATTCGCCTCATTACAGCTGATGGCGATGATACGATAAATATTACAAATCTAACTAATGGATATACGATTGGCGAAATTTCTATGGGTAATGGAAAGAATACGCTTAATATAGAGAATTTTGATGTTAGTGATTATGACGACGCTAAGCTTGATATTAATGGTGGCACTGGCGATGATACTATTAACATTATTAATGATGATGGTAGTGCAGCCTTTAATCACAATGGCACATTAAACATTGTGTTAGAGCAAGGCGGCAATGATAGCCTTACTATTAATGGATTTACGCAAGAATCAACACATGCCCATCTTCATATTAAGGCAAATTCAGCGGGCAATAAAACCGTAACATTGAGCGATTGGGCTATTGGTGTTGACAGTCCTGAACTAAATATTACAACGGGCAGTGGGAATGATGTAATAAATCTAAATGATGGATTTACTGGTGAATTCTCGATAACTACAAATGCTGGTGACGATGAAGTTAACATTGGAACTATAACAGTAAAGAATTTATTGACGGATTCTCAGATTAATTTAGGTGATGGAAAGAATCGTCTAAATATTGATGAATTGACTTTAGTTAATAACTTAAAGATTTATGGTGGCGATAATGAAGACAGCATTATTCTCACAGAAGTGGTAACAGCTACGTATTTGGAAATCAACACAGGTGCTGGCGATGATTTCATACGCATTGGCGCAGCGGATCCTTTTAATGTATACGCTGAAATGGGCAATGATGTAATTGTGTCAACTTCAAATACTGGCTCTTATCTACGGAATCTTTCTGGTGGCGATGGAATGGATTTATTCTTGAGCACTAATAATGATCATACAAATAGCTATATAATCGATGTAGATGGTTCAGTGCCAGCAGAAGCAATGGAATTTTATATGCACTATAGCGGTGACATTGCAAACATTCAATTTAATAGTAAGGAAGAAATGTTTGCTGCTTTAAACATTGAATCACTTACCGACACTGGACTTAATATAAAGGAAAGTGCGTGGGTAAAAGATACTAATGGAAGCGATTATTTGGAATATACTATGGAATATAATGGTGGCACTATTTCTTTATATTCTTCAAGCGATAATGCTACAAATATTGTATAAAAATGCTCTAGTTAGTGAATAATGAAAAAGGAAGTAAATTTTATGAATTTACTTCCTTTTTTTACACTGTCACTCAGAGGGTGAACGAAGTGAACCCGTGGAGTCCATGCCTTTAGTTTTATATCAATCATACTTCCGCTGTCATTCTGAGGAGCGTAGCGACGTGAGAATCCATGCCTTTTTAAAAGTTCTTAGTTTTCTTCATGCTTGAACAGCTTTTTGCTGTTTTTGTCGCATGTCAATTTTGAATTA
>CAYJDN010000299.1:0-2760 GCA_964368925.1 uncultured Desulfovibrionaceae bacterium
AATTACATTTCCATTTGTTAGCTAAATCTAACTTTATTGCTTTTACTTAATAGATTTGGAGTGTTACTTTTTTCTTTCTTTATTAGAAGAATTGAATAAGTAAGGCATGAAGTTATAGCATTATTGAATATATAGAGAGGGACTTATGAATAGCGCAGAAAAAAGTCTTTATAATGGTGACGTGAATACTGAATATACAATAAAGGCGATTATGACAGATGGTGATGATGAATTGAAGAAGTTTTTATTCTCATTAGGTTGTTATGAAGGTGAAAAAATTACAATAATTTCTATGCTTCATCAAAATTTTGTTATAAACGTTAAAGATGCAAGATACAGCATTGATGCCGATTTGGCACGAGCTATATTAATATAATATACTTTAGGAGATCCTCATGAGAATAGCACTCACAGGGAACCCAAATAGCGGAAAAACAACATTGTTTAACGCTATTACGGGCAAGGTTGAAAAGGTTGGCAACTGGGCTGGTGTTACAGTTGAGAAGAAAGAGGGAGACATTAAAAAAGAGCTTCAAAGCGGAAGCGTAGCATTGAGGGCTGTTGATTTGCCTGGTGCTTATTCTATGTCGCCTTTTACTTCTGAGGAAAGCATTACACGTAAATTTGTGATGGAAGAAAGCCCAGACGTAATTATTAACATTGTTGATGCGACTAATCTTAGCCGTAGTTTGTTTTTCACAACTCAACTTCTTGAACTTGGCATTCCTGTGGTTGTTGCTTTGAATAAAGCTGATCTTAATGAAAAGAAAGGTATCATTATTGACGACATTAAACTTTCAGAAGTTTTAGGTTGTCCAGTAATTTCTACTATTTCTATTGAAAGTTCAAAGAATGGTCATGCAGAACTTATAAAGGCTGCTGTTTCTGTTCAGAACACAAATTTAACACCACCATTTTCTAATGCTGGTATTGACTTATCTACTGAAGAAGCGGTGCAAGCTGCAGATAAGAAAAGATTTGCTTTTGTAAATGATCTTGTAAAGAAAGTTGAAAAACGTAAAGTTGCAAGTAATGCACAAACAGTTCAAGACAGCATTGACCGTATTGTTGCTCATAAATGGTTAGGTATTCCAATCTTTATGGCAGTTATGTGGTGTGTTTTCTACATTTCACAAACAACAGTTGGTACAATGCTTGCCGATATACTTGTTGGTTATATTGACAGCTTCTATGAAGTTGCAGCTAATGCCCTTGGCGAAGATGTAAGTCCATTACTTGGCGCAATTCTTCTTGATGGTATTATCGGTGGTGTTGGTGCTGTTGTTGGCTTCTTGCCACTTATCATGGTTATGTTCTTCTTACTCGCATTATTAGAAGATTGTGGATATATGGCACGTGTTGCTGTTGTTATGGATCGCTTCTTTAAGGCTGTTGGTCTTTCTGGTAAGTCCATAATTCCTATGGTTATTGGTACTGGTTGCGCTATCCCTGGTGTTATGGCAACTAGAGCAATTAGAAATGAGCGTCAACGTAGAACTACTGCTATGCTCACTCCTTTCATGCCTTGTGGTGCTAAACTTCCAGTTATTGCCTTATTTGCTGGTGTGTTCTTCGCTGATGAAGCATGGGTAGGAACATTAATGTATTTTGTAGGTATCGCTCTTATCATAGCTGGTGCTTATGCTGTAAAAATTATCACAGGTGAAAAATACGCTCGTTCATTCTTCATCATGGAACTACCAGAATATCAATTCCCAAGCATTTGGGGTGCTACAAAATCAATGCTTCACCGTGGTAAAGCATTTATTATCAAAGCTGCAACAATCATTTTATTATATAACGCAGCAGTACAAATCATGCAAACATTCGATTGGAGCTTCAACGTTGTAGCAGACGGTATGGCACATACTTCAATTCTTGCCTCAATCTCAAGTCCATTTGCTATCTTACTCCTTCCTTTAGGTTTCGGCGCATGGCAATTAGCAGCAGCTGCAATTACTGGCTTTATTGCTAAAGAAAACGTTGTTGGTACTCTTGCTGTAGTTTACGGAATCACAAACTTCATCGATACTGAAGAACTTGCTCTAGTGAGTGGCGCTTCTAGTGTTGCTGAAATTATGGGTATGACATCAGTTGCAGCCCTCTCTTACCTCATGTTCAACTTGTTCACACCTCCTTGCTTTGCCGCTATTGGTGCTATGAATGCTGAAATGGAAAATAAGAAATGGCTCATGGCTGGTATCGGTCTACAGTTCGCTACCGCTTTCGTTGTTGCTTTCTTTGTATATCAAGGTGGTACTTTCATTACTATGGGTACTTTTGGTACAGCTTTCTTCCCAGGCCTAATCGTAGTTGCTGGCCTCATCGCTCTATTAGTATATCTCATAAAACAAGGTAATGCTAAATCAGAAGCAAAATATAACATCAAAGCTATGAACTAATAGCAAATTGGGGGAGTTATGACAGATATAATAGTTTTATTAATCATCATAGCCATTATCGGTGCCGCTTCTTATTATGTCTATTCTGAAAAGAAAAAAGGAACAAAATGCATAGGCTGTTCTTCAGGCGCTGCTTGCAATAGTAAGAAAAACCCCGAAGATAAATGTAATTGCGGTAACTAATGTTCAAGCATTTACATAAAAACTAGATTTGATAAATAAAAAAGGGATTGCACAAAAGCAGTCCCTTTTTTAGTGCTTTATAGCATATTGCAAAAACGTTAGCTCTAAATACCCCCTATTTTTCCCTATGCTTTGTTGTCATATTTTTTTAGAATAGTCATGTAGCGCTGCTACA
>CAYJDN010000300.1:0-2689 GCA_964368925.1 uncultured Desulfovibrionaceae bacterium
CAAAACGTTGATGGAATTAGATATTTAGGTTCATTTACTGAATTTGATTGCACTGTTATCCAGTAAAATATACTAATTTACCTAAGATTTGAAATTATGTATAGATTTATTATTTATTGATAAGTCTATACATAATTTTCTTATTTGTTTGATATAATTTGCTTTTTTGAAAAGTAAATTAATTTTATCATTTTTTATCTATTGCTATATAGCATGGTCTATGCTAGGTAATGAAGACATTACTTCAAGAGGAAAAAAATATGTTATTAGCATTTGTTGCCATAATTGTTGGTCTTGTCGTGCTTATTTGGAGTGCGGATAAATTTGTTGATGGAGCAGCAGCTACAGCTAAAATTTTTGGAATGCCTACCTTGCTGATTGGTATGGTTATAGTTGGTTTTGGTACTTCAGCGCCTGAAATGGTTGTTTCAGCCTTTGCTTCGCTTGAGGGGAACCCTGGTATAGCTCTAGGAAATGCCTATGGTTCAAACATAGCTAATATTGCGCTTATTTTGGGTGTATCAGCAATGATGAGCCCAATTGCATTAGCTCCTTCAATTTTACGAAAGGAACTTCCACAGCTTGCTTTTGCAACTCTTGTGACAGTGGCTGTTTTGTATAATCTTTATTTATCTCGCTTAGATGCGGCTATTTTACTTCTCGTTTTTGCTGCAATTATGGCCTATACAATACGTGATGGCATAAAAAATAAAGACACAAGTGCTAGCGAAGCTGGTGAAGATGGCGAAGAAATGACCTTGAAAAAAGCTTTAATGCTTCTTTTGATGGGACTTGTTTTCCTTATTGCTAGTTCAAGAATTTTCGTATGGGGCGCAGTTGAAATTGCAACTTTGCTTGGCGTGAGCGATATGATTATTGGTCTTACCATAGTTGCGCTTGGTACTTCTTTACCTGAGCTTGCTTCATCTGTGATGGCGGCAAAGAAAAATGAGCATGATATTGCTTTAGGTAACGTTATAGGTTCTAATCTTTTCAATACCTTAGCGGTAGTTGGTATAGCTGGTTCAATCCATCCTTTTGTGCTTTCTTCAGAAATACTCACACGTGATATGGTGGTTATGTGCCTACTTACTTTTTCACTTTTCATTTTTGGTATTGCTCGCAAAAATGGAGTAGGGCGCATCAATCGTTTTGAAGGTTTCTGTTTATTGCTTGTTTATGTTGCTTACAATTCATGGCTTATTTATGGCGTGATGGCAGCAAATGCTGTGCAATAAAAAAAACATTAAATAATCTATAAATAATTGGAAAAAAGGCAAAATTTAACTTGCCTTTTTTTTTGACTTATAGTAGTTTTCTTTTTCAGATTTATTTTTTGAACGAGGGGGTGATTTTAATGCCAGGTATATTTTTAGGTGAAGACGAATATAATTTCGATATAGCTCTCCGTCGTTTTAAAAAACAAGTAGAAAAAGCTGGTGTGCTTTCAGAAATGAAAAAACGCCAACACTACGAAAAACCAAGCGTAATGCGTAAGAAGAAAAAAGCCGCAGCACGTAAGCGTTTATTGAAGAAGATGCGTAAAAGCAACATGTCTTAAATGATTATAACCCAGTTCTTTTACTGGGTTATTTTTTTCTCTTTTGCTTGTTTATTGCATTTTTTCTTATTTTTATATTAGTTTATAGTTAGTTCTGCAATTGTTCCACTTTTTCGCCCTCTCTTTATTTTCCACTTTTTTCCATAAGCCAAGATATTTGTATGCAAAGAACATTAAAAGCCCTTGAATTTGATAAAGTTTTAGAACATTTTTCTTCTTTTTGTATTTCTGATGCCGCAAAGGCTTCTGCAATGGCTCTAGAGCCTTATCTAAGCCCTTATAAAGATGATGAAAATTCTATAGTTAAACATGCAGAATTATATTCGCAAGTCACTCAATGGCTCAATCTTTCGCAATTTTCATTATCGTCTTATCCTGAACTTGAGGGCATATTAAAATATTTAGAAAGCGCTCACCCCACATTAGATACTGACGGGCTTTGGGCTATTAAAGAATGTCTACATCAGCTTAAATTAGCTATTGATTCTATTGAAGAAAAGGCTGAACATTGTAGCGTATTAATAGAATATGTAAAAAATCGTCCTTTTCCAAATACTATCTATGAAGATTTGTGTCGCTGTATTGGCGATGGTGCGCATATTAAAGATACAGCTTCACCAGCACTTTTGCTTATTCGTAATGAATTACGCGGGCATAGCCAAAATTGTATGCGTAAGGTAAAAGAAGCTATAGCTGAACATAATATTGTGCATTATTTGCAAGATGATTATATTGCTTTAAATTCAGATAGATACGTCTTGCCGCTTAAAGCAAATTTCAAAGGACGTTTGCAAGGCATTATCCACCATTATTCTAATACGGGTGAAACTGTCTTTTTTGAACCTTTGTTTTTAGTTGAAATTAACAATAGAATACAAGAGCTTAAGCATGCTTATTAATGACAGGCTTTCTATGCGTGAAGCTTGGCTTTTATTATTAGATATTGATATGTTACAAGCTAAAGTCTTGTTGGCAAATGCTTATAATGGCCATTGTTTAATTATGGAAGAGGGCGCAAGTTTTAATATTTTACAAGCAAAGCACCCCTTACTTGCTTTAGAAGCTGTCTCACAGAAAAAGTTAGTTATTAAACCATTAGATATACATTTGAGAGAAAGCGAAAAAGTG
>CAYJDN010000301.1:0-854 GCA_964368925.1 uncultured Desulfovibrionaceae bacterium
ATCATTACGAAAGAGTACCTGCAAGCATTCAAGAAGAATTAGCGAAAAAAGCATAATTTTTCTCGATTATAGCATTAAAAAAGAGCCTTAATTGGCTCTTTTTTTTATAAATATTTCTTTATAAAATAACAAAATATAGTATTATGTAACTTTATTTTAATGAAAATATTGACTTCTTCTAATATAGACTTAAATTTAATCTTGGTTTACTATACTATGTAAACATAAGATTAATAGTTCAATAGGAAATTATGGAAGTACAAAAATTAATATATGATACCTTGAATATTCTTGAAGAATTTATCTATGTAGCTGATGTAGATACATATCAGCTTTATTCAATAAATTCTAAGTTATTAGAAGTTATAGGTAATCCTAGCGAAAGTGTATGGAAAAATACACCTTGCTATAAAGTTTTATTCAATAAAAGAAAGCCTTGCGAGTTTTGCGTAAATCATCTCATTAAAGAAAATGAGATCTATTCTTGGAAATTCCATAATACTTATATGAAGAAGTGGCTTTCCATTCAAGATACTCTTGTTAAATATAATGGGAAAAATTGCCATGTTTGTATTTCAAGCGACATCACAAAATATATTAATTCTGAAACAAAATTGAAAGAAAAGATTGATGAAGAACAAACTCTAGTTCAATGTATTGAGGTGCTTCACTCCGATCAAAGCTATAATGACAGTATTTCTGATTTGCTAAAAATCATTCACAATTATTATGACGCCGATATTGTTGCTATTTATGAAGTCGATGAAGAAAAGACATATTTGAAAAATACCCATGAATATGCTTCACCTCTTATGCCCATTATTCCACTTGATAAAAAAGCCCATATTCCATTT
>CAYJDN010000301.1:864-2687 GCA_964368925.1 uncultured Desulfovibrionaceae bacterium
ATGCCTGAGCTTTCTTCACTTGATTTGACAGCACAGAAAAATTTTGCGCACTTGGCAAGTCAAAGAAATATAAACTCTTTATTAGCAGTTCCAATTTTAGATAATGATAATTCAATCTTAGGCTTACTTTATATTGCTAATCCTCGTGTGAAACAAGAAATGGTACATTTATTATTGTCAATTATCAACTTTATTAAAGACTTTTTAGACAAGAATAAATTGATGCAAAAGCTTTTAAAGCTATCCTATTATGATGATTTAACACAATTAAAAAATAGGCATAGTTATAATGAAGAATTAGAAGCTTTACAAGAATGTGAAAATCATTTTCTAGGTATTGCCTTTGTTACATTAAATGGTTTAAAAGCACAAAATGAAACAAGAGGGCAAAAATTTGGTGATCAAATTATTATTTCTTTAGCAAAAATTCTCACTTCCACCTTCCAAGAAAGCGCTTTTAGAATTGGTGGTGATGAATTTGTTATTTTAGATAGATATGTAACAAAAGATGAATTTAAGCAAAAAATTACTTCTTTTACAAATCAAATTAAAAATATTGATATTCTTTCTGTGTCTTTTGGGCATGTTTGGTCAGATACTTCAAAAAGTCCACATAAGTTAATTGAAACATCTGGCGGGCTTATGTATATACAAAAGCAAGCCTATTACGATAGCTCGCTTAGTCAAAAAAAATACAGAAATGCACTAGCTATGAATTTATATTCAGAAATTGAAAATGATCAATTTGAATTATACTTTCAACCACAAGTGAATTTTGCAACTAATAAATTTACTGGCGTAGAAACGCTCATACGTAAATATGATGCTGATGGAAATATTCAAGCTCCATACACCTTCATTCCTCTCTATGAGCGTGAGGGCGTTATCCCACTATTAGACTTATTTGTCTTTCAAAAAGCATGCGAAACTATTCAAAAATGGAATAAGCTTGGTTATAGGCAAGACTTTACTGTTTCTATCAATATTTCACGTGATACTCTAAAAGACAAAAATCTCATACGTGATTTATTACTCATATTACAAGAATTTGAAGTCGACATTTCACGTGTGATTATTGAAGTAACTGAAACTGTTGACGGTTTAGAACAAGCAGCATTAGCAAAAATTATAAATGACTTTCACAAGGCTGGATTCGCTGTAGCTATTGATGACTTTGGTTCTGGGCATTCGAATTTCTCAGTTTTATCAACCGTAGAATGCAGAGAAGTAAAGATAGATAAAAGTTTAATTGATAACCTTACTGATGCTAAAACACAAATGCTTATTAAACATATGATTCAAATATTTGAAGAAATGAATATAAACTATGCTGTTGCCGAAGGCGTGGAAACAAAAGAGCAATTTGAAATTCTTAAGAAATTAAATTGTGCTACAGCTCAAGGCTATTATATTGATAAGCCCTTGCCTGAGAGTGAGTTAGTAAAGAAATATTTAGATAGATTAATATAATTTATTGAATAGTTTATTATTTTAGAAGATATAATTTTTTTCTTTTTTCTTTTTTCTTTTTTTTCTTTTTTTTTGTCTCCGACGGCCAAAGGACCGGTGGGCCCTTTGGAAACCCATATGAAAAATTGGCGATTTAGAAAATCTACGTGCAAGCACTAGATTTTCTAAATCGCCAATTTTTATAGGAGTGTCAAATTTCGCTATTTTGCTTGCTGTTCACGCTTTACGTGATTCAATTGATGTGGACTAGGCTAGGTAAGCGCACTTGTACTTCTGCTTAAAGATTTGTTTGAGTGTGTAGTTTTTAAAAGGCATGGATTCTCACGTCACTCGCTTTGCTCGTTCCTCAGAAT
>CAYJDN010000302.1:0-2674 GCA_964368925.1 uncultured Desulfovibrionaceae bacterium
GGGGGAGGGAAAACCTAACTTTTTCAAAAGTTTGGTTTTCCCTCCCCCAAAAAATATACTCTCCCCCAAATAGAAATTTTCTAACTCTTAATCAATTTGCTATTGCAATACATTTTGATTTTTAGAACTTGACAAAAGATAATAAGAGGTTCAGAGTAATTTTTACAAAGAACAATACAAATGAGTAGATAATGTCGCACTATTTTCCTATAATTGATTTATACCACCTTATTCACCGTGGTTTAAACACCTTGAACTATAGGCTACTTGACCATGCGGAGCGGGTTGCTTATATTACACTTTGCCTATTGAAAGCTGAGGGGAAATATGATAATGCTGAAATTTTAGAAATTTCTTATATTGCATTATTGCATGATATTGGTGCATTTAAAACTGATACAGTTGCATTTTTATCTGATGTGGAGCAAGCGTTAAATTTTGAATTATCTAACACTCAATCTCATGCTGTTTATTCTTATTTATTTTTGAAATATTTTACTAAGCTATCGGATAAAACTGAAGCTTTGATCTACCATCATATTATCCACACAAAGCTTATGGCGTTAGACACGAAGTATCCTGATATTTCATCAAAGATATTTCTTGCGGACAGAATAGATGTTTTATTGAGAACTGGCAAGATTACTGTTGCTGATCAGTTGTGGAAGATTTTATCAAGTCCTGTTTTTTGTCAAAATGATGTAGCATTATTGAAGAAAATTGAAGAAGAAGAGAAGACAATTTCTAAAAGTATTGATGGTTCTTTTATGTCTGAGATTATTCAACATTTTGAAGAAAATATTTTTTGTGAAGAGCGCATTACTTCATTAGTTGAGATGTTGTGTTTCACTATTGACTTTAGGTCTTCTTCGACTTTGACACATACATTAGCTACGGTTGAGATTAGTAAACAGCTAGCAAAGCTTTATAATTTTAGTGAAGAAGAGCAAACGAAGATATATTTTGGTGCGCTTTTGCATGATATTGGTAAGATTTCGACATCATTGCTTGTTCTAGAGAAATCTGATATGCTCACAAATGTCGAGTATCATTATATTAAAGATCATGTTGTCTTTTCTGAGAGTATTTTGCGAGGTAATATTGATGATGAAATTGTTGATATTGCGATTAGGCACCATGAGAAACTTAATGGCAAGGGCTATCCTAATGGTATTCCGGCTGAGGGGCTTAGTTTACCTCAAAGGATTGTAGCAATTGCTGACATTGCGAGTGCGCTTATTGGCAAACGTTCTTATAAAGAGCCATTTCCTAAAGAAAGGGTTATTGAAATTATGCGTGATATGGTTAACAAGCAAGAAATTTGCCGTGGAATTACAGAAAATTTTATAGCGAATTATGATATGATTGTTCAAGTAGTTGATGAAAAATCAGATGAAATTTCACGTAAATATGAACAATTATCAGAAGAATACAAAAAACTCATGAATATTTGTACTTTCTAAGGTGGGAATATGTCACTTGAAGACACAAAAAGCTTTAAGAATTTAGAGCTTGCATTTCAAAAAGAAGCGGTTACTGTTCTAAAATATATCTTCTTTGCAGATAAAGCACGTAAAGAGGGTCGTGAAGACATTGCTCAATTATTTGATAAAATAAGAAGTAATGAGATTGAACATGCTTATTTATTTTATACAACTATGCTTGGCCCGATTAAATCGACTGAAGAAAATTTGAAAATGGTAGCTGATGAAGAGAATTATGAGTGGAAACATTCTCATCCTGAGGCGGCAAATATTGCAAAGGCAGAAGCTTTGCCTAAGATAGCTGAAATTTTTCAAAGAATTGGCACTATAGAAAACGCACATGAGCGTGAATTTACTGAAGCATTGCTCACTTTTCATAATGAAAAGAGTAATGAATCTGCGCCAATTTCAAGTGATAAAAAAGAAAATGTGAAATATGCTTGTATGCTTTGTGGCTATACTACTTCTGACGCAATGCCAACGCTTTGCCCTGTCTGTAATTCAGATGGACCATTTATAACAATTTAATAGCTGTTTTTGTTTTATTTATTATTTATAGTACAATAATTTCATTCAACATTATACTACTTCATTTTATATATTTTTTGCATTAAATTGCATCAATATAGCATTTTCAAAACCATCTATAGTACTGTAATAATTTTTTCTTTTTCCAACATTTATAAAGTTATGCTTTAAATATAGACTTATCGCAGCATGATTAGATTCTCTTACATCTAAGAAAATTGCATCTATTCCCTCTTTTGTTGCAAGCAAACAAATATGTTCAAGCAAAATATTTGCAAGGCCTTGTTTTCTATATTCTTCTTTCGTTGCTATATTAATAATTTCACACTCACCACCACGCATTTGCTCAATTGATGGGATTATACTCAACATTATATAAGCAACTAAAATAGTACTATCTTTCAATTTTACGCCATAGCAAAGGTAGTTTTTACTCATGAGCGCTTTTTCAAATTGTTCTACACTCCAAGCATCATCAAAAGCACTAGCCTCAAGGTTATGCAGTTCGTTCGCATCATATTGCGAAAGTTTAACTATTTGACAGAATTCATTTTTCATATTTTACTCGTCTTTAGTAATGTATTTTTAAATTTTTAAATTTTTAGATTTTTGGGATTTGGAGATTTTTGGGATTTGGAGATTTTTGGGATTTGGAGATTTTT
>CAYJDN010000303.1:0-2665 GCA_964368925.1 uncultured Desulfovibrionaceae bacterium
TGGCATAGCCCTTGATGATGGTGAATTTATTGATAATTTCACCAAAGTTCCAAAAATATTAGGAACAAGTCAGCTTATTTTAGCTTCAAAAGAAGAAGGTAATTATTATGATAATCCTGCGGCCTTTGATGGTAAAACTGTTGCAAGCTTTTCTTATAATCCTTATGAAAAATACCTCAATGCCTATTGTGAAGCAAATGGGATTGAAGTAAATTATGTCTATGGTGAATTTAATACATATTTAGATCTTGATGCAGATTTTTATTTAATCACCACAATTGATAAAAATGCACGTGATTTCTATATGGTGATGAATTTTGAAGTCTTCCCAATGTATTTTATCGCCCAAAAAGGTAATACTAAATTAGCCAATGACTTAGCCGAAGCTATAACTCTTTCTATTTCAGCAGATGGACGATTATTAGAACATTTACAATTAAAATATTATGGCTCAAAAAACCTCACAAGACGTTTTCTAACAACTTCTGAACTAGAACTCCTACGCTCTAGAATTCTATCTTGTGGCTACATCGACCACCATCAACCCATACAATATACAAACGAGAATGGCGAAGCTGACGGATTAAGCGTGCAAATTATGGATACGCTTGCAAAAAAATTCGATTTTAAAATTGATTATATGCCCTATAATCACACTATGCCCTCAGCCTCACACGAAAAATTCGATATTATCATTTCTGCAACAGGCGATTTTGTGCATGAAAGAGCCTTCTATACTCCATCAGCGCCCTATTTTGAAATGCCTATAATGCTTTTTGCAAAAGATAATTTAGTTGAACAAATTCTTTCTGAAGAAACTCCAAGCGTGCTTGGAATGCTAAACTATATCACCTTAGATCAAAGAGATGTTTCTGAAAGATACCCTAACAATAAAGTGATTTATTATGATACTTTTGAATTGTTAATGGAGGGCTATAAGAATAATGAAATCGAAGGTATTTTAGCCACAGAACATGGCGTGGAATACGCACAAACTGTACTTGGGGAAGAACAATACTCCATACGAAGCACTGGCCTCACATTACCCCTAAGGATATTTATTTCTAATAACTTACAAAACCTTACTGAATATATCGGCGCTTTCAATATTATGTTTGAACACGTCTCTCAAAGTACCATTGATGAAATTGTGTCCACAGAATCAGTGTCGTTCCTACCTGAATATACAATACAAAGCTTTATTCAAGAAAATCTAATCCCAATTATTGCGCTTGTATTCCTCATACTCTTCACTCTCGGCGCAACCATATTATATTCACAACTAAAAAGTAAAAAAGCGATACTAAAAATCATCAACTACGACGAACTCACTGGCCTTATTTCTACCTATAACTTCAATAATCGTATAAAACAAATTTTACAAACTTCAAATCCAAATGAATATGAAATTATTTCCATAGATATCGACAGTTTCCATACAATAAATAAAATTTATGGCTTGGAAAAAGGAAATGAAGTGATTAAAGTCATGGCAAAAACCCTAGAAGTAGCCTATGCCCACACCGATTCACTCATAACAAGAGTTATTGCTGACCAATTCCTCATATTTAATAAATTAGAAAATGCAATTTCAATCGATAGCCTTTGCAAAAAAGCACTATACCCCGCCATTAGAAGTGTTTTGGGCGGTAAATATAACCTAAGTATGTCAGTAGGTTCTTGCACTATCTCAGATTGCGCAATTCACTTAAATGAAATTACCGATTCTGCGGTAGTCACACGCCAAAAAGGAAAAAAACATTATAAATTTACACATTATTCATTCGATGAAAATATCAAAAAAGAATTGGAAATGAATACAAGCATTGTCTATAGAATGCAAGAAGCCTTACATAACAAAGAATTTAAAATTGTATATCAACCTAAAATCTCATTCGAGACACTGAAAATTAGCAGCGCTGAAGCATTGGTTAGATGGCATTCCGATAATAAAATAACACCACCCGACGCCTTTATAACAATTTTTGAGTCTAATGGCTTTATCGTAAACCTCGACCTATACGTATTCGAAGAAGTATGCAAATTTATAGTGGAAAATGACAAAAATTTAGAAATCCCTCTCATCTCTGTCAACCTGTCAGCTGTAACTCTGTTCGACAATTGCTTCCCTACAGCATACTTAGATATATTGTCAAAATACGAACTAAGCCCAGAAAAAATAGAACTAGAAATCACCGAAAGCGCAATGGCATTCGACCTTGCAACACTGATAAATAAAATTCGACAAATTCGACAGCTCGGCTTCAATCTATCAATTGATGATTTCGGCGCAGGAGAATCCTCACTAAATAGACTGAAATCTATCGAAGCTGACTATATCAAACTCGATAAAGCCTTCCTAGACTACAATATCGCCAAAGATAGAGGCTCCATAGTCGTAGATAACGTCATTCGTATGGTAAAACAACTACACATGAAAGTTGTCACCGAAGGCGTCGAAACAGCCGAACAAGCAAGATGGCTCAAAAGCCTGAACTGCGACTACGCACAAGGATACTACTTCGAAAAACCACTAAGCGAACAAAACTTTATCAAAGTCCTAGAAAGTGGAAAAACATACAGTCTTGAAGATTAAGGTTTAAAACTTGGGGGAGAGAAAACCAAAACTTTTGAAAAAGTTTATGTTTTCCCTCCCCCAAACCCC
>CAYJDN010000304.1:0-2655 GCA_964368925.1 uncultured Desulfovibrionaceae bacterium
AATGCTTATTTTTTTGGTAATCGATCGAGGAGCATTTGCAAGACTCGTCCTTTGAAATGCTTATTTTTTTGGTAATGGAACGAGGAGCATTTGCAAGACACGTCCTTCTGTACGTGCTTCTTGTTCTACTTTTGCTATATCTTTTGTATCTTCGATAATGCGTTGTAGAATTGTTTCGCCTCTATCTTTATGAACGATTTCACGTCCTCTAAAGAATACTGAAACTTTACATCTATCGCCAGCTTCAAGGAAGCGTCTGATATGTCTTACTTTAGTTTCATAGTCATGGTCATCAGTTTTAGGGCGGACTTTGATTTCTTTGATTTGAACAACGACTTGATGCTTTTTAGCTTCTTGTTTTTTCTTTTGTTGTTCGTATTTAAACTTACCATAGTCCATGATACGACATACTGGTGGCTCAGCATTTGGTGACACTTCAACTAGATCAATTCCAGCTTCTTGTGCTTGTCTTAATGCTTCTGCACGGGTTAGGATACCCAATTGTTCACCGTCAACACCGATTACACGCAATTCTGGTGCACGAATTTGATCGTTACGGCGAACGCCGTCTTGCTGAATTTCTTTACGTGGTTTTACATTAGGCGAAGCGATAACTCATTCCTCCGATTTTAAAGGGTTCAGTACATTCGGCTTCGAGGAATTTAGCAAAATCTTCTTTGCTATAGAATCCAAGATTATCGCCGATACGTGGGCGTACGTTAACACCCATATCTTCCATTTCCTTATCTCCGATGACTAACATATAGGGGATTTTTGAAACTTGGGCTTCACGAACTTTGAAGCCGAGTTTTTCATTACGCATATCTACTTCTACACGGAAACCTTGAGATTGTAAATAGCTTTGTACTTCTTTTGCATAATCGTTGTGTGCATCGGTAATGGTAAGGATACGGGCCTGCACAGGAGCGAGCCATAATGGGAATGCACCAGCAAAGTGTTCTGTAAGTACACCGATAAAGCGTTCTAATGAGCCAACAATTGCTCTATGTACCATAACAGGGCGATGCTTTTCATTGTCAGCACCAACATAATTGAGGTCAAAGCGTTCTGGAAGAGTGAAATCTACTTGAATGGTTGATAATTGCCATTCACGGCCAATAGCGTCAGTTACTTTAATATCAATTTTTGGGCCATAGAATGCGCCGTCGCCAGCGTTAATTGTATAATCAAGCTCTTTTTTTGTAACAGCGTTTATAAGGGCATTAGTAGCTAATTCCCAAGCTTCATCAGTACCAATAGATTTTTCAGGACGAGTAGAAATACAGATACGATATTCAAAGCCAAAAAGCTTCATAAGATCGTTTGATAACTGCATTACTCCAAAAATTTCTTCTTCTAATTGTTCTGGTGTACAAAGAATATGCGCATCATCTTGAGTGAATTGACGCACACGCAAAAGCCCGTGTAATGCGCCAGACTTTTCATGTCTATGAACAACACCGAGTTCAAAATAACGCTGAGGTAAATCACGGTAAGATTTTGTATGATGATTATAAACAAACATGTGGCCAACGCAGTTCATCGGCTTTACAGCGTGCACATCAACAGTATCTTTAATATCGTCGTGGATTTCAGTGAAATACATGTTTTCACGATAGTTATCGTAGTGGCCTGAGCGTTCCCATAATTCCTTACGTAAGACTTGTGGCCCTTGCACGAAGTCGTAGCCACGCTTCATGTGTTCTTTGCGTAGAAAATCTTCTAAAATAGTACGAACTAACATACCCTTTGGTAGCCAAAAAACCATACCAGGAGCGTCATGTTCAGCAAAAGTAAATAAAGATAGTTCTTTACCTAATTTTCTATGATCACGTTTTTTCGCTTCTTCTAAGCGGTTCAAGTGAGCTTTTAGTTCTTTTTCTGTGGCAAAAGCAGTTCCATAAATACGTGAAAGCATTTTATTATCTGAATTACCACGCCAATATGCACCAGCCACGCTCATAAGCTTGAATGATGGAATAAAGGCAGAAGTTGGTATGTGCGGCCCACGACAAAGATCAACAAAATCACCGCAAGTATAGATTGATACAGAATCTGCGTCTAAATCGCTAATAATTTCTAATTTATAATCTTCGCCCATAGATGCAAATAATTTCTTTGCATCTTCTTTTGACATTTCTTTACGTTCAAAGGGGATATTTGCACGTATAAGTTTCGTCATTTCATCTTCAATAGCCTCAAAATCTTCATTAGAAAAGGCTTTTGGCACGTCAAAATCATAGTAAAAACCATTTTCAATAGATGGGCCAATTGTCACTTTTACATCTTTAAAAAGCTTTTGCACAGCATAAGCCATAATATGCGCTGTAGAATGGCGAAGTATTTCAAGGCCTTCTGGGGTGTCAATTGTAATGGTTTCGATTTTTGTCGTGTTTTGTGGAAGTGTAGCTGAGGTATCTAATAAAATATCGTTAATACGTACGGCAAGAACAGATTTCATCTTCTTGCCCGATAATCCTGCTTTTAATACTTCTTGAACGGTGAAAAATTCACCGTCTACACTTACTTCATCAAGTAACATTTGGTGCTCCACAAATAATAAAATAAAAGGGAGAAGTATACTTCTCCCACATAAACATATGGTAGGAACGAGCAGATTTGAACTGCTGACCCCTTCCGTGTCAAGGAAGTGCT
>CAYJDN010000305.1:0-2640 GCA_964368925.1 uncultured Desulfovibrionaceae bacterium
TATTTTCATTACCTTGCCTAATTAACATCAGTGGAAAGCCGCTAAGTGCTAAATTATAGCAATCTTTCACCTCACTAAGCTCTATTGTTGCAATAGTCTCTGATGACAAAAACTGATCATTAAATCTAATTATCCTAATTTTGCTATTTATAAAATCAACTAACATAATTACTACACCATTATCATAAATCGGTCTACCAAAATATTGACCGGTTGTTGGTTTAATCGGCTCAAAAACTTTACCGTCCGGATAGTGGATTAAGAGTAGTTTATTTGAGGTGATTTGATGTCCATTTTTGAACATTTCCTCGGCTTCGTATAAATCACCGTGGCAATAATCAGTGCCATAATACCACTCACTGTTACCGTGAAGCTCTTCAATATGGGTGATCCCTTGGAGGTTTATTTTTTTGAACATTCTACTTCTCCTTAAAATACAGTATCATCAATGATTTTAATATTTCTATCAAATACGGTTCTATAACTAACTACAATATCATCTACTTCGTCTGTAACTCTTATTACGCAGGTAATAGTGTCTAAGGGTGGATCGTAATTGTAATTTTTATCTAGTGAAATTCTTTGTTTATGAAAATGATATTGATTTAAAACAGTATCAAGTTCTGCGCTCATATTTTCGATAAATTCGGTTGGGTTATCGGCAAACCAGTTTTCTAAATATAGTATAAGTGACTTTTTAGTATTTGTAAATAGGTTTGAGTGAGCAATGAAATCACTGAAAGTATCCGGATCAACAGGAGATACAAGATTGCTATCTTCACTTTTTCCGCATTCTTTGACAATAGTTTTACGAGCTGCCTTTATAATATCATAATAATTTTCAGAAAATATATCGACAAGTTTTTCTTCAAGTAGGTTTTCGATTATCCAAAATATCTGCTTTTCACCGTTTGCATCTGATAAATGATTAGACTTGTTAAATTTATAGGCTATATCATAAAGGGTAAGCGCCTCTGCTTTTGATAAGTTGATAGAAACACGGTCTAATTCCTTATATTTGTATTCTTTAGGAATTTTGCTTAAATAATTAATAATATCACTTTCTGAAAAATAGACATTTTCAAGAGCTAAGTCGGCTTTGCAGTCGGAAAACCTTGCACATCGTTCAGCAAGTTGTCTAAAATGATTGTCCGTATCTTCAGGCAAGCGATGCTCCTCGTGAAAATAATATTCACTAAATAATTCACAGAAATCTTTAGTAGTATAATTGCCTTTTCCATACTCAATAATTAAGTAGTATAGTTTTTCTTCTGTTGTCATATGTACCTCCACTCACTTGATGACTATACTATAAGGCTCTATCACCACATATATCTTAAATATTTCCGCAGCAAAAAATTTTGTATCAGGGTCAACCGGCTCATCTATAATGGCTGCTCGAAGCATAGAGCCGAGCTTGCCTCTTTGCGTATCTGTTTTTACTCCAAATATAGTACAGCTGTTGCTTCTTATCGCTTCTCTATTTAGCCACTCAGCCGACTTAAAATCAACTTGCCGATCAAGATAACTTTCATATTCCACACATAACAACCTTTTATCAGGTGGACACATTTGTGAGATTTGCTTTTGTGTATCACTTTTGAGTTTTGAGAATTCTTTATCTGAAAAGCTATCTTTATATCTCGGGTCAGTGAAATTTTTCATGGTTTCAACGAGAAGATCATAGGTGTAAACAGAATTGATATAAATCCACTGTTCTTCACCGGTGTTTTTATCGGTGAAATATATTTTTTCATCATATTCTTTGCCTATTTCTAAGCTGATCGGGATTTCGGTGATATGAGGAATAATGTTATGCTGAAAATTAAATGTAATAGTAGGGTTATCCTTTGTTTGGGGCATTTTATTAAATTTACCACTTAATCTAATAGCACATAAGAAACTTTTGTCGGTGTCTATTTTACCGATATCTTGCGGTTTCCAGCCTTGGGCAAAGTATTGATTTAAAATCATCATGCTTTCGTGTTTACTTAGTGCTGCCCTTGAAACATTGCTTTCTTCACACTTATAAACCACATCATCAATTACAACTTCTTTTAGATTATGTGAAAAGGCATGATAATTCTGATATAGGTGTTGATGTTCGGCTATACGATTAGTGATAGGTTTGTCATAATATAATTCGAGTTCACGCTCATGCTCTAAATCCATTTTCTTTTGATCATATTCTATCAACAGCAAAAACAGCTCTTTGCCACTAAGCGTTATGCCCATAATTTCACATAGTTTATCTTCGGCAGTAAACTCTTTGCCGATTATTTTGATATCTTTAACTTTGTTGTATTGTTTTAGTAGTTGATTTAGCTTCATATATACCTCTTTTTTACATTGCTTATAAAAATATTCCCATAACTATAAAAACAATTAAAATAATAATAGATACTGCGCCAAATATAGCCAGTCCATTAAAAATGCTTGAAAAAGTTTTTTTGGCTTGGTCAACATCATTATAGATTGATGTTATTTTCTCATCGCTTAAATTTTTATCTCTAATATCTTGAACATTGAGCCCTTTTACAAGTTCATCAAGTGTTAGCCCATAATAATCACTGAGCAAAACTAATCTCTGAAAATCAGGGTAGCTTTGAGCTAACTCCCATTTTGAAATAGTCTGCCTTG
>CAYJDN010000306.1:0-2640 GCA_964368925.1 uncultured Desulfovibrionaceae bacterium
GATACCATATTTAATCAAAAAATTGAAAATAATTAATTGCGCATTTTATGATATATTATTTAAAATATATTTACGGATATAACATATCTCAAAATAATGAAAAATAATTAAATTAGGTAAAATGCAATAAAAAATCTAAACTACAAACTCTTTTTATTATTAACAGAATCAATCTAGGATTTTATAATTGACTAGCTTGAATCCTATTCCATATAAATCTAATAAATAACTTTACCTCTCAGTAATAATATCATTTCTCCCTTAATCCCTCCAAAAAAACTATCGCCTCATGAACATTTGAAAATGTTTTTGTATTTTTATATAACCATTCATTCATTGCATCTTCACTGTCATATTGCGGTAGACTTTCTGCTTTAAGTTGCTCTAGCGACCACTGCCCGTTTTCTATAGCTGTTTTGTATCTTGTGGCTATTTCATAAATGGATATTTTATCACCCTTTTGATAATTTGGAGCTTTTGTGATTAAGTCCTGCCGCATCCGCTCCTTATCCGCCGAAGTTTTAATTGGGGGCTGTGCTTTGTGGAAGTGCAAAAAAAGCCAATACGCAATACAAGCCGTGGTCATAAGTAACCTGATTTTTATTTGTGGGTTCTTTCTAAGTCTACGCAGTCCTTTTATAATACCAAGACGCTCATCCCATTTTTCTTTATCCCCTTGTTCTTCGTCTATATCAATAAAAAACCATATTTCATCAGTTTCATTTGTATAATTACAAAACTTCGGTGAATTTTTAAAGTTGGATTTTGCTTTCTCGAATGTGCCCTTGACAGGTCTTTGAATTGCAACAACATCATCAAACATCTCTTTTAGAAATGAGGCGTATGCTATTTCAGTTTCTCCTTCACAAAACACAAAAATTGCCGGTTTTGCTTTTTTGGGCATTAGCGCACCTCCTCTATATCAATATTTGGAGTCGCCCCATACTTTCCTAATAAATAGCTTTTCCTAATATTTGTATTGGTGGAGGGCGAGAATTCCATTAAGTTATATAATTCAGAGGCCCCTGTTTGTCGATCTTTATCAGTGAAATAAATCTGATCCTTACGAATAATCTCCATATTCATTAGTTCACTGTTATGAGTTGTGAAAATAAGCTGCGCATTTGCTTTATTGGTTGTATTGCTTTGGAACTTAGCGACAATAAACTCTACAAGCATGGGATGCATTTCTTTTTCTATTTCATCAACTATGAGTATACCACCCTCATTCAAGCATAATTCAATCGCAGGAGCAAGTGCCATCAATTTTCTGGTACCATCGGATTCATCAGCTAATTCCAAGGCAAATGATGCAATTTCTCCTGTGCTTGAAATACCCTTATGGAGTGATTTTGCTTTAATTTCATGCGAGCTGATAACCGTTTCTGAAATGTTGGGAGAGGCGGCAAGAGCATCAATAAAGCTCGATAATATTGATTTGATATCTTCAGGTACTTCATCAGGGATATCTAAGATGCTATTGGCTTGTTTATCATTAAACTCAAAAGTCATTTCGCTGATACCAACATCGGCTTGCTTAGCATAAGAAATAATGGAATTCAACATGTTTTTATTATTTGAGTATTCGATAAGTTGTTTTGGTATATCGTTAAAATCCCTGGAGAAAGCAATTTTTTCTCTAAACCATTTCATTGCCATAATACAAGGCTTATAATTCATAGTACAAGCAATAGAAAAAAACAATTGATTAGGGCCAACCGCTTCACTGATTAACTCTTTCATCCGCTTTTCGGAGTTTTCGGTAAATTTGAAACTTTGGTTTTCGCGAGTGAAGATTATGGCTTTTTGCCCTTTCGGAGCATGGTATAGGTACTCCGTTAAAATAACTTTGCTATTTGCAGAAAAGCCATAAATATATTTAATCCCATCTACTACATAGGTAAACTCAAATTCTGAAGGTTGGTTTTTAGTATAGTCATCTAATAAAAAGGGTGTCAATGGTATTGGCGCCTTTTCATGTTGTGTTCTTTGGGCATTTCTAACAAACTGCACTGCCAACCAGAAAGCACGGATCACATTACTTTTGCCGGCCCCATTTTTTCCATATATAGCAATAGCAGGCAATAGGGACACAGTACCATGTTTTAATAAGCTATCTTTAAAGTCAGATAGCCCAACAGCTCGCATGGATAGAGTCGCTTCATCTTTAAAAGAACGATAATTAGAAAACTTGAAATCTATAAGCATAGCAATACCTCCATACTAGATATTATACACATAAATACACCAAAAATGCAACAAAAATAATTAATTTTTTAAAAAATATAGATAGTATTTATTGTAAATACTTGTTATGCAATTCTTTTTATTGTATAATTAATTATATGTTAATTATACAAAGGAGGACAATTATGAACATTTATTTAGATGCTCCATTTTTATTTGTTAATATTTATGGCATAAAACTATCCATAATCTTTTTTGGCTTGTTTATAATGATGTTTGCTATTTTCATAGGCTGTGGCATAAAAAATGGTATGTATTCTATTGATTGGAAAAAATCATTCCAAAATAATAAAAAACAAATTGCTTTATGTTTGATATCTTATGGTATCATCTGCGCAGCTTATTTTTACAAAGATTTAATAACTAATGACGGAAACGTATTATTAGAATTAG
>CAYJDN010000307.1:0-2624 GCA_964368925.1 uncultured Desulfovibrionaceae bacterium
TGGTGGATTAGACAAGCAATCACTCGTACTATTGCCGATCAGGCTCGTACAATCCGTATTCCAGTCCACATGATTGAAACTATTAACAAACTTCTACGTACTTCACGCTATCTCGTTCAAGAATTAGGACGTGATCCAACTCCAGAAGAAATTGCTGAACGTATGGATTATCCAGTAGATAAAGTGAAAAAAGTATTAAAAATTACTAAAGAACCTATCTCACTTGAAACTCCAATCGGTGATGAAGAAGATTCTTCACTCGGAGATTTCATTGAAGATAAAAAAGCAGTTGCTCCAGCAGAAGAAGTAGTTAATTCAAAGCTTTCTGAACAAATTGCTTCAGTACTTGCCGACCTCACTCCACGTGAAGAACAAGTATTGCGTAAGCGTTTTGGTATTGGCGAAAAATCTGACCACACACTCGAAGAAGTGGGCAAGCTCTTCAACGTTACTCGTGAACGTATACGTCAAATTGAGGCTAAAGCGCTTCGTAAATTACGCCACCCTGTGCGTAGTCAAGCGTTAAGATCTTACCACGATAATTGATTATCCTAAAAGGGGGAAAGCCATATTTATAAGCTAAGGTTTTTCCCCTTTCAACTATTTCCTTCCTTTCTAACTTTTAATGCGCTCTTAGCTTTTTTCCATAAGAAATTTACGGGCGGGATTATATTTTTGATATGAAATATACTTGTATTGTCGTTGGCGGTGGCCACGCAGGCTGTGAAGCAGCCTTAGCTCTTGCAAAATTAGGACACGAAACCCTACTTCTTAGCTCTAATCTCGATAGATTAGGCGCTCTTTCCTGCAATCCTGCTATAGGCGGACTTGCAAAAGGACATCTCGTGCGAGAAATCGACGCACTAGGTGGCTCTATGGGCAAATGGACAAATCAATCAGGTATACAATTTCGCACCCTAAATCAAAGTAAAGGCGCTGCCGTTCAAGGTTCACGTGCTCAAATTGACAGAAAAAAATACTTAGACGTCGTGCAAGAAAGCCTCTACAGTCAAGCACATCTCACCATCTGGCAAGACGTAGCAGAAGAAATACTTTCAGAAAATAATAAAGTCATTGGCATACGTACAGAACTTGGGCGTGAATTCTTTGCCGATCATATCCTCCTCACTACAGGAACTTTCTTGCGTGGACTCATTCACATCGGCCCCGTACACCAAGAGGGCGGCAGATTAGGCGATAGCGCCGCAAAAAAGCTCTCGCAAAGTCTTGAAAATTTAGGTATAGAAATTGGACGTCTTAAAACTGGTACTACACCAAGAATATTAAAATCTAGCATAAATTTCGACGGTTTGGAAGAACAAGGCTCTATGTATCCTCTTCCGTCATTTTCCTACGATAATTACGACGAAGGCAAACAAGAAATGCCACAGCTTCCATGCTATATAACATGGACGAACGAAGAAACACACGATATAATTCGCTCAGGCATGGATCGTTCGCCCCTTTTCAATGGTAAAATTGAAGGTACTGGCGCACGTTATTGCCCCTCTGTCGAAGATAAAGTCTACCGCTTTCCCGAAAAGAAGCGTCATCAAATTTTCCTAGAACCAGAAGGCGCAGACTCTCACGAATATTACGTCAATGGCCTCTCTACCTCATTACCACTCGATATTCAGATATCTATGATAAAAAGTGTTAAAGGTTTAGAAAATGCCCATATTTTACGCCCTGGCTACGCAATCGAATACGATTATGCCGATCCAATTCAACTCTATCACACCCTAGAAAATAAAAAAATTCAAGGCCTTTGGTGTGCAGGGCAAATTAACGGTACTTCTGGTTACGAAGAAGCCGCCGCTCAAGGTCTATGGGCTGCCCTCAATATTGACGCTCAAATCAACAATAAGCCCCCCTTTCTCCCCAAAAGAAATGAAGCCTATATGGCCGTGCTTGTCGACGATTTAGTAACAAAAGGAACAAAAGAACCATTTAGAATGTTCACCTCTCGTGCCGAGTATCGCCTCCTTCTACGTGAAAGCAATGCCGACGCAAGACTCACACAAGATGGCTACAATCGTGGCCTAGTATCACAAAAGCAATACGAATTATTTCTTGAAAAACAACTAAAAATCAGCTCCTTACTAAATTATCTCAAAGATAATAAAGTCACCCCTAATGCTGAAACTCGTGCATGGTTCACCTCAATAAATGAAGCTATCCCAACAAAAGCTCTAAGTCTTGCCGAATTACTCAAAAGACCAAACTTCACCATAGATTATCTCTATGAGCGTCACCCACAATTGCAAGAGTATGTACGTGAAATAACAGAAGAAGTTTGTACCATAATCAAATATGAAGGCTATCTCATTCGACAAGAAGAACAAGTGAAAAAATCCTCTTCTCGTGAAAATATCAAGCTTCCAAAAGATTTAAATTATAAGGAAATCTCAGGTCTTACCTACGAAGTTGTTGAAAAATTTATCAGGTATAATCCAGAAACACTAGGGCAAGCCTCACGAGTTTCAGGCATCACACCAGCCGCCCTCGATTGTGTGGAGATTCATCTAAAGAAATTAGGCTATATATAGGATAATTTTTGGGAAGAATGTAATTTTGGGTGAAAGAAAACCAAACTTTTTAGTTTTGTTTGACTTGGGGGAGGG
>CAYJDN010000308.1:0-2618 GCA_964368925.1 uncultured Desulfovibrionaceae bacterium
ATATTAAAATTCAAAATTTATCTGTTAACGACAATAACGAACTTCAAGAAATATCTGGTTGGCATAAGTTCGGACGTGCTATTGCCGACACTTTTCGTAATCTTTCAAGTAGTGGGCGTGCTCAAATTGCATCAAGAAACGAGGCTGTTATGAACAAAGTTAAGGAGCTTGCTACGGAAGTTGAAGCGTTTACTTTTGTTGATGCGAAGACGACTCTTCGTAGACTAACAGAACAGAAAGCTGTCTTTATGCAACAGGCGATTACAAGGTTGGGGGATGAATTTTCTAAGGAAAGTGCGAAGACGTTTGGAAAAGGATCTATGGCAAAGAGTGGGCTTGATCAAAAGGTTGATGAAATAAATGAACGAATAAGAACAGATTCGGCGCTTGACTTCAATGCATTAGCTGCCGAATTACATGAAACCCATAAAGCCTTGATGGGTGATGAGATTTTCTTCGAGAGGGTACAAAGTGGTGAAGAAATCGAAGAAGCGATTGAGTATAACAATAGTTTTGCAGAGGCACAGGCAAAAGCAAATGCATTTGAAATAAATTGGGACGACTACAAATAAGCATTGCTAGGGCACATCAATTGCAATTGGAGCTGCCATAAATGCCTTGTTTGACACTACCGCTCGAATAACTTTTTGGGAAAAGCTTTTTTGAAAAATTTGATAATGTAAGGGGCTTTAGCGAACAGGCTAAATCTTTAGTGGCACCTGAGCAAGATACTTTACAAGAAAAAAACTTAAGTTCTATGGTACGTGTATAAATTACATTCTAATGGCACACCTTTTACTATATATCTTCAAAACATCTCAGTGACAAAAAAGTTGTCACTAAAAAGGAATTATTATGTCAACAATCACAAATATTACTCAGGTAAATGCAAATATTCAAATTCAAAATTTATCTGTTAACGACAATAACGAACTTCAAGAAATATCTGGTTGGCATAAGTTCGGACGTGCTATTGCCGACACTTTTCGTAATCTTACAAGCAGTGGGCGTGCTCAAATTGCATCAAGAAACGAGGCTGTTATAAACAAAATTAAGGATCTTACTACAGAAGCTAATGGGGTTTCTTTTGTTGATGCGAATACGGCTCTTAGCAGACTAACAGAGCAGAAAGATGTCTTTAAGCAACATGCGATTGTAATGTTGGGGAATAAAATTTCTAAGGAAATTGCGAAGGAGTTTGGAGAAGGATCTCTAGTTCAGGAAAGTTTTACTGAAAAGCTTGATGAAATAATTGAACAAATGGAAGCAGATTCGGAGCTTGACTTCAAGACATTAGCTGACGAATTACATGAAATCCATAAGAGCTTGATGGGTGATGAGAGTTTCTTCGAGGAGGCCTCAAGTGGTGGAGCGCTCGAAGACGCAATAAAGTCTACCAATCGTCCAATGGATAGGGAAGATTTTGAATGGATTGACGTGAACAGTTCAGACTAGGAATAAGCATTGCTAGAGCACAGGTTCAATTTTAATTGGAGCTAAGTTTAGCTCACGAGAATTTTTCGAGTCTGTGAAATAAAGTTTGTAAATTGAGTTTTTGAATCTCTTGTGCGACTAATTAATTTGTTATTAGAATTTTTAACGCAAACCATAGCACAGAGATTTATGGATTTGCAGACTTTATTTCACAGACGTTTTTTGAAAAACTACGATGACTTATAAATACATATTATAAATTTATCTGCATAATTTATTCTTGTGCAAAATCAGAAATAAGCTTAGTATTCTCTATCTTTTTTTAGGATTACTAGTAATGAAAAAGCTTCTCTCTTCTATAAATTCTTTGTTTATATCTTTTTTGCCTTCCTTTCGTGTGCACTTAAGCGCAAATACCGTTCACAATTCAACATATAACCAAGCAGATAAAGTAAAAAAAAATATTATCACTTTATTTTTATCAATCTTTATGCTTTGCGCTTCTAGCCATGCTTTTGCCGAAAGCTTGCAAGAAATTTTAGGATATGAAGCAGAAATTATACACGCAAATGCTATCGACTTCTTTGAAGGCGATATTAAACTCACCGTGCTTTCTTATAATCCTGATATTTCTCCTTTTTCAAAAGCAAAAGCTGAACAAGCCAAACAAACAGTTGGCAAAACATATCCAATGCGCCTTAATTATTCTTTTAGCTCAGGCATAATTATTACCTTTTTTGAAACTGAACATAATGAAGAACTAAACATTCAATTAAATCAAGACAATATAAAGTTCTATTATCAAGGGCAAGAACATATCACTACCGATTTATCCACCTTTTCAAAAGCTATGCTTGCAATTCCCTATACTGATTACCCACAAAGTTTTTTCGCACTATGGTATAAGTTTCTAAAAAAACATGACGACTTTTCTATGATGGATGCAAGAGATTTATTTCCTCTTACCCTAAAACTTGATATGATAACACAAGCATATTTTTCGCAAGTAAAATACAGAGTTTCAGAGGGGCAAGAATCAGAACCTTATGATATACATTTATCTTTCGATAATGACTATCAAATTACAGAATATAAATATATGAACTCTTCAAATCAATATACTTGGAAAAACAATGTATTATCTCGCGTTATTTTTGAAGAAACTATTGGCGATTTACAGGTAG
>CAYJDN010000309.1:0-2609 GCA_964368925.1 uncultured Desulfovibrionaceae bacterium
ATTACTTGTCAACATCATTTTATTCGAGAGAGGTGGAAAACCATACCTTTGAAAAGGTAAGGTCTTCCACCTCTCTCCCCCTTTCCTTTCTAAACTTTAATGTCGCACTGTAGTCAAAATGTTTCATACAAATCCTATTCTCGATAACTTTATTTTATGCTAGAATAATTTAAAAGTATTGAACTTCCACCGTATATTATGAAGAAAGATTATTAGTATAACCTAAACAGTCAAACTTCCATTGATAGCCTTAAAGCGAGTATAGAAAGCAAAATAATGGAATTTCATACCCTAACAAAATTTGGCAAATATAAAATCTTGTGCTTGCACAAAAGATTTTATATTTGCCAAATTTTCATATGGGTTTCCAAAGGGGTTGCAACTCCTTTGGCCGTCGGAGACAAAAAAAAGAAAGAAAAAATCTTATAAAATCAATAATCATCAAAATAGAATTAAACTAAATATTTGATTATAATTATAATATAGAATTAAATAAAAATATTAAAAAAACAAATATAAGTAAAAAAGGTTCAATCTTGCGACTGAACCTTTTTTATAATCTAATCTAATCTAATAAATTAAGAATTAGTCTTCTTTTAATTCGAAAGTACCAGCTTCTTTTTTCACATCAATAGCGATTTTCCATAAAATAGAAACTACTAATGCACCGATAGCGAAGATACCCATAGAAACTATGAGTTCTGGAATGCTAGGGGTATAGATGCTATAGCCTTTGAATGGGTTTGGTGATAAACCACCGATAAGAAGTCCCATACCTTTATCTATCCATGAAGCGATCACGAGTGCGATAAGGGTATATGGTAGTATTTTTTCATTATTACGTGTGCATGGGTTAGCTAATAGAGCTAGTGACACAAATGCAAGCACAACTGCTGCCCACATCCACATATTCACCCATGATGATGGCAAGTCGCCAGCACCGAAGAGGAATTGAATTGGGTAGTAGTGGCCTGGAGTACCACTATAGAATGCTGTAAACAATTCTAAGCAATAGAAGAATATGTTTAAGCCCATTGCGTATGTGATAATTTTTGTGAGTGTTTGAATAGCTTTTTTACCTGGTTCAAATCCTGTGAATTTTCTTAGTGTGAAGATGAGCAATAAGAGGATAGCAGGGCCTGAGCAGAAAGCAGAAGCTAAGAAACGTGCTCCCATGATAGCTGTAAGCCAGTAGTAACGGCCAGGGATACCAGCATATAAGAATGCTGTTACTGTGTGGATACCAAAAGCCCAGAAGATTGAGATATAGATGAGGTATTTAGTCCATTTTGGATAGTCAACATCATTTCTTTCAGCTTCTAAAGTTACCCAACCGATAATAGCGTTTAGGCAGAGGTAGCCCATAAGAACTATCATATCCCAGAACATAACTGAATTAGGGGTAGGGTGTAGTATCATGTTTAATGCTTTATGTGGTTGGCCTACGTCAACAATGATGAAGAGCACACACATAATAACAGCGCCTATAGCCAAAAATTCACCAAAGATAATTAATCTTTTGAATGGCTTATAGCCGTGGAAATAGGCAGGTAAAACGAGCATAACCGCAGAAGCAGCTACACCGACTAAGTAAGTAAATTGAGAGATATAAAATCCCCAAGAAACGTCACGTGAGAGGCCAGTAACTTTCATACCTAATGTCAATTGGAAGATATACACGATAAATGCAAATCCAATTACAAGCAATAGGAATACGAGCCAAGCATAGTATTTAGGCGAACCTTTAAGTACTTTTTCTAACATTTCGCACTCCTAAATAATGTAGTAGACACTAGGATCAGTGCCGTAGGTTGGTTTACGACGTATAGCAAAGTTGCTTGCTAATACTTGACGTACATCTGAATCTGGATCTTCTAAATCGCCAAATGTGATTGCGCCATTAGAAGCTTCAACACATGATGGCATTAAGCCTTGTTCCAAGCGTTCTACACAGAAAGTACATTTTTCAACCGCACCACGGGTACGAGCAGGGTATTTAGGATTAATTTCTGTAAGTTTTGGCTTAGGATCTTCAAAGTTGAAAGAACGTGAGCCATAAGGGCATGCAGCCATACAGAAACGGCAACCGATACAACGGTGATAATCCATAGTAACAATACCATTATCCATTTTATAGGTAGCACCAGTAGGGCAAACACGCACACAAGATGGGTTTGCGCAGTGGTTACATAATAATAGATATTGTCTATCTTGTACTTCTTGCGGAAGAGTTTTATAGCTAGGATCATCTGGGAAACAAGCTTTATACTTATCTGTCCAGAGCCATTTTACATCTTGCGGAGCTGGTATAGCTGTTGGCACGTTATGCCAAGTATGACAAGCGTCTTGAACAGCTTGAATTGTTGTGCTGTCCATTTCTCTTGTATCTATTACCATTGCAAAACGTTTTGCATTTATTGCTTGTTCGCCTTTTTCATAGCTAGCGCCTTTAGGAGCTACTTGTGCATTTGCACCTGCCACACCACTAAAGAGAGCGAAACTAGAAATACCAGCGACTTTTAGAAAATGTCTTCTTTTCATTGTAACTCCCCTTTAATTTCCTTGTGGCTCTATGTGACATGACCAACAATATGGATCAACATTGTTTT
>CAYJDN010000310.1:0-2600 GCA_964368925.1 uncultured Desulfovibrionaceae bacterium
CCACGCTCCCACGAAACTATAAGAAGAAAGATTATAAGTATAACCTAAACAGTCAGCATCGATTAAATCAACTTCCCTATAAAAACCCTATCCCTCTAAAATGCTTTTCACAGCGCAATAAGAAGACGCTAAAGCGAAGTGAATATTATATCCACCCAAGTGCCCGACTATATCTAAAACTTCGCCAACGACGTAAAGGTTTGGGTATTTTTTAGATTGCATTGTTTTATCGTCAATTTCTTTAGTGAGAATGCCATTTTTTGCTGCTTCAGCTTTTGTAAGTGGAGCTAATTTGAAAGTGTCGATAGTGTGCTTATGGATACAATTTTGCAAACGCAGTCTATCTTTTTTTGAGAGTTCAGCTACTTTTCTATTATCTAAATCTTCGGGAATAAGAGCGAACATGAGTCTATCGGGCATATACCTTGAAATTAGATTTTTTACGAGTAGTTTTCCGTTAGCATTATCGTGACAAAGAGCAAGAATGTCTTGATTTGGGAGGAAGTCTATAGTAAATTTATTATCTTTTTCTTTGTTATAATAACAAGATAGTAAAAGAATTGCAGGACCTGAGAGACCTGTATGGGTAAAGAGAAGTGGTCGAATAATTTTTTTATTGTTTATTTCTATACCAACGTCAAGGCTTATTCCTGATAGAAGTGATAGAGGCGATTGTGAGGGGAGTAGGAATGGTGTAAGTGCTGGTTCGAAATCGAGATATTCTAAATGAAGATCTCTTGCGAGCGCTAGTCCTATATCACTAGCATTTATTTGCGGATAGGCGTTTGAGCCAGTAGCGAGAATGACTTTTTTAGTTTTGTAAATTCCTGAGGAAGTATTTATAGTATAGATATTATTTTCATGTGTGATGGAGCGGATTTCACAATTATATTCTATGGGAAGCACATAGGTGAGCCTATCTCTAATTTTCCAAGCAGGAATGAGTGAAAAAATTTGACCAAAATCTCTTTCTTCTAGTGGAATTTGTAAATTATCAAAAAGTCTTAGCGCTTTTTTATGATCGAAAACTTTTAGCGCATGCGATACAAATGTATTATCTTGCCCTATATAATTTTCAGATGAAATATATTTATTGGTCAAGTTGCCATAGCCGCCACCAGCCATACATAATTTTCTTCCAGGTTCGTCATTTCCCTCTAGGATTAAAAAATCACGATAACCAGCTTTTTGTAATAGATAGCCAGCGTGCAGGCCAGCAACGCCAGCGCCTAAAATGATAAGTTCGTTTACTTTGGGCATTTATGCATACCTCTTCTTCATAATTTCTATAATTTTCAAAATACGCTTTTCCCAAGAATGTTCAGCAAGCACACGTTCTCTGCCTTTTTCAACAATTTTTTGTCTTGCGCTTTCATTTTTTAGATAAAATTTAACAAGATCAGGAATTTCATCTAATTCTTTGTATGAAATAACTTCTTTTCCATTCTCTAGTAATTCGTCCATTTGTTCACGCCAATCTGTAATTATAAAAGAACCTGAGGCAGTTACGTCAAAAGCTCTTTGATTAATTGCATTTTTCATCTGTTTTGAAGTTGAATTGAAATTGATTTTTGAATGTGTATAGAACAGCGGCAAAAGGTCATAATAAGAAATGGCGTCTAAATAATTGATTTTTGCTTTTGTAAATTTAAACACATCTTTCCAATAGGGATCACCTACAATAGTTGGGTTAAATTCGATAATTTTTGACACACAATCGTGGCGATAGATCTTTGTTGCATTCCAAGTGATAAGGGCTTCAAAGGCCTGTCTTCTTTCTAATTTGCCAAGAGCATGATAGTCGGGTAAATAATCATTATAATTTTCTTTTATAAATTCATAGACAGAATGCATAGATGAATGAACAAAAGCATTTGATATTTCGTCATATTTATTCAATAAGCGCTCATTTGGCATTGAAGCATCAATGCGTGAAGCTACTTTTGAAATCATTGAATTTCCGACAAAAGAAACTTCTGAATCCCAGATTTGCGGATAATCTTTCTTCGCATTTCTTGGGTGGAATCTTTCAGTATCAGTACCAAGAGGCAGAAAATGCACATGATTGTAGCCTGCGGCATTGAGTGAAGGCACATTATCTTTATCATAAGTAAAAATGCTAAGCCAATCACTCTTTAGGCTTTGATGTTCGTGCAAAACTAAGTGTGGATTATCTAAAAACCAAGAAATTAATGGCAGTTCAAGGCGATAGAGTAAATCTGTTAATATACCTGTTGAATCCATACCTAAATGGTTGAGAGTAAATATTGCATCTGGCTGTAATTCAATAACATTTTCTAAAAGTAAAGAAATAAATTCATCACTGCCTAATTCTTCATCTTGTAAAATAAGCAATTTAGATTTAATTCCTATACGTTCACAAGCGCTCACCAATTCGCCCATGAGAAAATATTTACTTGCTATAAATAAAAAAGTCACTTCATCAGATTGGAAGCGTTTTTTTCTTGCTTTTGCCCAAAAATCATATTTCAATGAAGCTGTTAAATGATTTTGCAATTCTTTATAATAAGCGCTGTCTATACGTAGATATTGAGAATTTACTATAGGAAAAAATACGAGATGATTGTGCAAGACTTGCC
>CAYJDN010000311.1:0-2591 GCA_964368925.1 uncultured Desulfovibrionaceae bacterium
AACTAATCTCAACTAATCTAAACTAAACTAATCTAAAACCAATCCAATATAAACCAATTTACTAGCATAAGCCCATAATTTTATAAACTAAATTAGCACTAGCAAAGTCTGATACTTGCGAATTTTTTGTAGGAGCGAGTTCTACAACGTCAAAGCCTATGATTTTTCTGCCTTTTACGCAGTGTTTTATGAGTTCTAAACTTTGATACCATTGCAGGCCACCTGGAACGGGAGTACCTGTATGTGGAATGATTGAGGGATCTAAGCCGTCAACGTCAAATGATATATAAACATTTTTGGGGAAATCTTTTGGCAATATATCAAAGGCTTTTTTGCAAGAGGAGGGTATAAAGCTTGCAGGGTTCATAAATTCATGTGCATCATAGGCTGTGATATTATGTTTTTTTCTTATTTCCTTTTCTTCTTGACAGTAGGCACGTGTACCGAATTGCGCAAGCACTAAATCTAGTTCTATAGCACGTTTCATTACGGAAGCATGACTGTATATAGAGTCTTCATAGGCATGCCTCAAATCGGCGTGTGCGTCAATATGAATGATACCAAAGCTGCCGTATTTTTCTTTAAGCGCTTTGAATGCACCAAAGCTTACAGAATGTTCACCGCCGATAATAATTGGAATGGCTTTATGTTCTATACTTTCTTTGGTCGATTTTTCTAATTGCTCTACCATTTTTTCAGGCTTTTTTGCTTTTATGGGAGCTTTTGTATGTATGCCTTTAGATGCAGGGTAAGAATTTGTATAGGCGTCGTATAGTTCTAATTGCTCAGAAGCTTCTAAGAGAGCCATAGGGCCTTTTGCTGTGCCTGTTCCATAAGAAACAGAATGTTCAAAAGGCACTGGAATTATGTGAAATTTTGCTTTTTCTGGCGCAGAATTTTCAATTTCTGAAGCAAGAAAATGTGGATATTCTTTTTTCATAATAAACTCATTAAATATTAATTTAGAGAAACATTCTAGGTCGTTGGTATATGTTGAATTTATTCTGGA
Source organism: uncultured Desulfovibrionaceae bacterium (assembly GCA_964368925.1). Lineage (GTDB taxonomy): Bacteria > Desulfobacterota > Desulfovibrionia > Desulfovibrionales > Desulfovibrionaceae > CAYJAZ01. The sequence continues at coordinate 1,010 of CAYJDN010000311.1, forward strand.
ATTAATCCCCAACGTGGGAATGAAACAGCGCCACTACCTGTGGGAACACGTTTAGCATCGCCGCCATGTCTTGTAGTTAGGTAAATTTGCGAAGTTCCTGAACGGTCGGAGGTGAAAGCGAGAAAGTAGCTATCAGGCGCAAAAGATGGGTGTTCGTCTCTACCAGGGCCAAAGGTCACTTGTTTTTCAGTACCAGTTACTAAATCTTGCACAAAAATTCTATGTCCATTATCAGTCATACGTGTGAAAGCGACTAAAGTGCCGTCAGAACTAAGCGAAGCTTCTGTATTATATGAGCCTTTCATACTCACTCGTTTTGTCTTACCTTCTTCTAAATCTTTTAGGAATATTTGTGGCCCACCAAGTCTATTTGAGGTGAAAGCCATGTATTTTCCAGTAGCATCAAAAGTTGGTGAAACATTTATAGCTGAAGTTCTTTCAAGTGCCATTTCTCTATTAAAGGAGTAGTCTAAAAGGAAAATATCAGGATTACCAGATGTAGACAAACCTACTGCTACTTTATTATTAGGCATAAAAGCAGGACCGATAACAGTATTTCCAGGGAAGCGAACACGAGTAATAGAATTTTTTATTCTATCCCAAATTCCTAAGCCATGAGTATCATTATTGATATGTCCAAATACTACATAACGACCATCGGGCGACCATGCAGGTGACATAGCAATCCCTCTAAGGTCAGTAAGTTGGCGTAAACCACGTCCAACAGGGCTTACAAGCCAAATATCTCTGTCGCCTGTGCCAGTATCTTTAGCAAAGGCTAGAGTAGTATTAAAGAAAGATCCATTGCCTGTAAGTTCTTCCATAAGTCCTGAACAGAACTTGTCGGCAACTGTAGGAAGAGTATTTGGTGTTACTCCTGAATAGGCATTACCAAAAATAAATTGACCTGAAAAAGTCTCAAATACACGCAATTCCACAGTAGAACCACTAGCATCGCCATTAAGCCAAGCTTGAGTTATAAGCAAATCAGCGCCTGCAATTTGAAATCTTTTGAAATCTACTTCAGGAGCTTTCCAGCTGTCTAATACTGTGCCTCCAAGTACACGAATTTCTGGCACAAAATACATAAATGTAAGATAAGATAGATTATCACGAATTAAAGAATCTAATTGAGGCCCTAGTTCTGTTGCAGGTGTGTTTGGAGCTGTGAGCGGTGTTGCAAGTGAAACATTCACCAATTGTTGACCAGGACCAAAAATGTCAATAACAGTCGGTTCGGCTTGTGCCTTCGAAATAAAAAGAAAGAATGATAAGAAAAGTATATAGATAGAAGTTTTTTTCTTTATGTTTTGCATGGCTATTCTCCAAAAGTATAGATATATAGAAAAGATACAAGATCTCATATTTCTCAACAAAATATTTTGTGTATAATAGTTTAGTGCGAGTTGAAAGTCAATTTAATAGTATTGTTTTATTTTAGAGGGGGCTTGTTGATTTTTTGGGGTGAAAGAAAACCAAAACTTTTTAGTTTTGATTAACTTGGGGGAGAGAAAACCAAAACTTTTTAGTTTTGGTTAACTTGGGTGAGAGAAAACCAAAACTTTTTAGTTTTGATTAACTT